>CAXTDA010000097.1:0-11147 GCA_964242935.1 uncultured Burkholderiaceae bacterium
ACCGCGAGCAACTTCGCGGCCTCCTTGTCGCCGCCGCGCGCCTGCTTCGCGGTGCGCACGTTCGCCTTCTCGAGCGTCGCGAGGTCGGCCAGCGCGAGCTCGGTCTGGATCACCTCGACGTCGGCGAGCGGGTCGACGCGTCCGGCGACGTGGATCACGTTCGCATCCTCGAAACAGCGGACGACGTTGACGATCGCCTCGGTCTCGCGGATGTGCGCGAGGAACTGGTTACCGAGCCCCTCGCCTTTGGACGCGCCGGCGACCAGACCGGCGATGTCGACGAACTCGACGATCGCCGGCATGACCCGCTCGGGCTTCGCGATGGCCGCCAGCCGTGGCAGGCGAGAATCGGGGACCTCGACGACGCCGGTGTTCGGCTCGATCGTGCAGAACGGGTAATTCTCGGCCGCGATGCCGGCGCGGGTCAGTGCATTGAAGAGCGTGGACTTGCCGACGTTCGGAAGACCGACGATGCCGCAGCGGAGCGCCATGTTGACTCGCGTTCTGGAAAACGCGCGATTCTATGCGAGCGACTCCGGCCGGCCGCGTCGGCCCCTGCGTCCGCCGATACGCCGGTCAGGACAGCAGCAACTTCAGGTCGTGCGTGATCGACGCCGCCGACTGTCCCTGTCGGACGAACAATCGGACGCGTCCCGACGGATCAAAGACGAAGCTGCCGGCCGAATGGTCCAGCGTGTACGACGTCGGCGTCGGCCCGGGATTCTTCTGGTAGAAGACCTTGAACTCCTTCGCGGTGCGCGCCGTCGCGGCCTCGTCGCCGTAGAGGCCGACGAAGCGGGGATCGAACAGCGGAACGTACTGCGACAGCAGCGCCGGCGTATCGCGCGCCGGGTCCAGCGTGACGAACAGCACCTGGACCCGCGCCGCGTCGGGGCCGAGCGCTTCCATCACGGTCCGCAGGTCGGCCATCGTCGTCGGGCACACGTCGGGGCACTGCGTATAGCCGAAGAACATCACCACGGCCCGACCGCGGTAGTCGGCCAGCGTCCGCGGTTGGCCGGCGGCATCGAGTAGCTGGAAGTCCCTCGCGAAGTCGGCGCCGGTGATGTCGGTGCTGTCGAATTGCGGCTTCGAAGGCGAGCACGCGAGCAGCCCGATCACGCAGGCGAGCGCAGCGACCAGCGAACCGGCCGCCCGCCGCCTGTTCGAGCGCGCGCTGCTCACGCGATCACGTAATGATCGACGAGCAACGCCGCGAACAGCAGCGAGAGGTAGGCGATCGAGTACCGGAACGTGCGACGCGCGAGCCGGTCCGACTCCGCGTCGCTCTTCGCTCGCCAGATCGCCCACGACAAGCGCAGGAACTCCCCGCCCAACGCGAGCGCCGCCACCAGGTAGAGCCAGCCGCTCATCCGCATCGCGAACGGCAACAGCGTCGTCGCGACGAGGGCGATCGTGTAGAGCAGGATGTGCAGGCGCGTGTAGCGGGCGCCGTGCGTCACCGGCAGCATCGGCAGTCCCGACTTCCGGAAGTCCTCGGTCCGGTAGAGCGCGAGCGCCCAGAAGTGCGGCGGCGTCCAGACGAAGATGATCAGCACCAGGATCCAGGCCTGCGCCGGCACCTGATCGGCCATCGCCGCCCACCCGAGCGCCGGCGGCATGGCACCGGAGGCGCCGCCGATGACGATGTTCTGCGGCGTCATCGGCTTCAGCAACATCGTGTAGACGACCGCGTAGCCGACGAAGGTCGCGAACGTCAGCCACATCGTCAGCGGATTGACGAAGTTGAGCAGCACCAGCATGCCGGCGCCGCCGATGAGGCCCGACCCGAACAGGATCTCGGCTGCCGACAGCTCGCCCGACGCCGATGCGCGTCGCGCCGTCCGCGCCATTCGCGCATCGAGTTCTCGTTCCACGAGGCAGTTGATAGCGAACGCCGCGCCGGCGAGCAACCAGATCCCCACGATCGCGGCGAGCAACCTCGGCAGCGGCGGAAAGCCGGGCACCGCGAGGAACATGCCGATCACCGCGCAGAACACCGCGAGCTGCGTGACCCGCGGCTTCGTCAGCGCGTAGTACTGCGTGAGCTTTCGCCCGAAGGAGGCGTCCAGTGCTTGCTGCATGACCCGATCGAAGCCTGAGACGAGAGGAGCGACCGCAACCGACGACCAGGCCTTTAAGGCGTCGAACGGCTGAGGTACGGGAGCGCCGGGCGTCCGGTTGGCGGTCCGCGCGAGGGGACGGCGGACGCGTCGGTACTGCGGGGAAGCCGGTAATTTATCACGACGAGGGTGGCAAGCAGCGCCGCGGCCCCGGCGTTGTGGAGGACCGCCGCGACGAGCGGCCACGCGAACACGACGTTGACGAGGCCGGTGCAGAACTGCGCGAGCAGCAGGGCGGCGAGGATCGTGGCCGGCCGCATCAGGCGTTCGACCCGCCGCAGCCGCCAGGCCAACGCGCCGACGACGACGAAGACGGCCGCCGCGAAGCCGCGGTGCGCCCAGTGGATCGCCGTCAGCGCGGCGATCGACAGGAAGCCGCCGTCGGCATCGCGACCGAGCTGGCGCCACAGGTGGAAGCCGCTCGAGAAGTCCATGTCCGGCAGCCAGACCCCCTGGCACTTCGGGAAGTCGGTACACGCCAGCACGGCGTAGTTGGCGCTCACCCACCCGCCGAGCGCAATCTGGATGGTCAGGACGGCCAGCGCCGCCACCGCCAGCCACCTCGGACCGGATCCCGTCGACGCTCGGCGCGACCGGTCTGCCAGACCGTCTTCGAAGCGCAGCGCGTGCCAGACCAGCCCGGCCAACAAGGCCATGCCGAGCAGCAGGTGGGTCGTGACGAAGATCGGCTGCAGCTTCTGCGTCACGGTCCACGCGCCGAACGCGCCCTGCACGATGACGAGCGCCAGCAACGCGCCGACGACGCCGGGGTATGCCGCGGTCCCCGGTTTCGGCCCGGACGCCCGCCGACGCCTGACGCTCACGACCAGCATCGCGACGATCAGCAATCCGACCGCCATCGCGAGGTAACGGTGGATCATCTCGATCCACGCCTTGTTCATCGACACCGGTCCGTACGGCATCGCCGCTTCGGCGCCGCGGATCGCGTCGGCCGCCCTGAACGGATTGGCCTTCGCATAGCAGCCCGGCCAATCGGGACAACCGAGCCCGGAATCGGTGAGCCGCGTGAAGCCGCCGAAGACGATCAGATCGAAGGTCAGGAACGCGGTGACCCATGCGAGCCGCCGCAGCCGGTCGCCACCGGTCTTCGATGCGCGGCCGACCCAGAGCCACGCGAGCGGCAACGATGCGATCGCGATGCCCTTGAACGCGAGCAGCAGCAGGTCGAAGCCGTTCACGCGGTCATCCGATCCGCGATGCGCGCAGCAGCTTGGCGAGATCGCGTTTGGTCAGGTTGGGATCGGCGTTCGCCGGGAACTGCATCATCAGGTTGCCGAGCGGATCGACCATGTAGATGTGGTCGCTCGCCGACCCGCCGGCGGTCGACGGCGGAAGCCACGACGCGAGTTCGGACGGATCGGCGCGCAGCATCGCCGTGCCGTCGTACTCGCGGATGAGCGTCGTCGACAGCGGCGTCGCATCGGGGATCAACCAGACGCGCAGCACGCGGTCGCGATCCTTGCCGGTCGTCAGGCGGACCTGCCGCAGGTGGTAGAGCCGATCGACGCACGTCTCGGCGCAGTCGCCGCCCGCGACCATCAGCATCAGCCAGCGGCCGCGAAGCGACGCGGCGTCGACCGGACGGCCGTCGAGCGTCGCGAGGCGGAGCGAGGGCATCGGCCGCTGGGGGTCGACCAGCGTCCCGTAGTTGCTTCGCGCCGCCGGACGAACGAAGTAGTAGGCGTAGTACGACGCGATCACCGGCGCCGCGCAGATCGCGATCACGAGCCACAGCTTGAGGCGGCTGCGACGCGCCGTCGTGTCAGGTGGGTGGGCGTCGGCCATGCGGGATCATGCGGAAGCATTGAACGAGGAGCAGCACGCCGAGCGTCGCGGCGAGCGCGAACCACTGGAAGGCATAGCCGTGATGACGATCGATCTGGGCTTGCAGGGCATTGCCGCGGTCGGGCCAGTCGCGGAGCAGCCCATCGGCCGCGCCGCCGTCGGCATCCTGTCGCAGCACGATGGGCAGCGGCGTGCGGCCGCTCAGGCCGGCATAGGCGGCGAGATCGAAGTTTGGCCAGATGCCCTGCAACGATCGCTTTGCCGACGGGGCGAGGTCGAGGAGACGCGGCTCCTCGGCGAGCGCGACGCCGGTGATGTCGACGATGCCGTCCGGCGTGCGATACGCGCCGATGCGCGCGCGGTCGGCGCGGTCCCGCGGCGTCCAGCCGCGGTTGACGATCACTTCGCCGACGCCCGGGTCCATCTCGAGGGGCATCAGCACGAAGAAGCCCGCCTGACCCGCATGCGGCCGGTTGTCGAGATAGATCGCGCGCTCCGGCACCCACCGCCCTTGCAGGCGAAGATGGCGATGGACGAGCGCCGACGGGTCGCGCGCCAGCGCGCCGTCGAGGGCGACCGGGGCGGCGACGGAGGCCGCATCGACCGCGTGCTGCAAGACCTCCTTGTCGGCGGCGCGCCGCAGCTGCCAGAAGCCGAGCGCGCTCGTCGCCCAGATGCCCAGGGCACCCGCCAGCGCGGTGATGCCGACACGGCGCCAGGGGATGCCGCGAACCTCATCGTCGGTGCTGCCGGCGCTCGGCGACGAGCGCGTGTGGAATACTGCCGTCATGCGTTACGTCGTCGCCGTCGCGTTCGTGCTCATCATCGCCAGCCTGGTGTCCGCCCTCGTCTTCATAATGAAGGACAAGGGCAAGAGCGACCGGACCGTGATGGCGCTCGCACTGCGCGTCGGTTTCTCGATCTCGTTGTTCGTCTTCATCCTGGTCGCGTACAAGCTCGGCTGGATCCAGCCGACCGGCATCCGCTGATGCCGTGGACTGACCGCGTCCCGGTCGGATCGTTCCAAATGAAAAACGCCGCGATGCGGCGTTTTTACCGAGCCGTCGCGAACGTCAGAGCCAGTAGACGACGACGTACAGGCCGAGCCACACCACGTCGACGAAGTGCCAGTACCACGCGGCGCCTTCGAATCCGAAATGGCTGTCGGGCTTGAAGTCGCCCCGCATCACGCGAAACAGCACGACCGACAGCATCAGTGCGCCCATCGTCACGTGGAAGCCGTGGAAGCCGGTCAGCATGAAGAAGGTCGACCCGTAGATGCCCGACGTCAGCCGCAGGTTGAGCTCCGAATACGCATGGCTGTATTCGTAGATCTGGAAGCCCAGGAACGTCGCGCCGAGCAGCACCGTCAGGAACAGCCAGAGCGCGGTCTTCGACCGCTGGCCGTGGCGAAGCGCATGGTGAGCGATCGTCAGCGTCACGCCCGACGTCAGCAGCAGCGCCGTGTTGATCGTCGGGATCGGCAGCGGTCCCATCGGCGTGAACGAGTCGATCGAACCGGCCGGACCGACGCTCGGCCACTTGCCGGCGAAGTCGGGCCACAGCACCCGGGCGTCGAGCGCCGACAGTTCCGACAGCGAGATCACGCGCGAATAGAACAGCGCGCCGAAGAACGCCGCGAAGAACATGACTTCGGAAAAGATGAACCAGCTCATGCTCCAGCGGAACGACCCGTCGATGCGACGGTTGTACTGGCCGCCCTCCGACTCGCCGATCGCATCGCCGAACCAGCGGTAGAGGACCGTCAGCATGCACAGGATGCCGAGGCCGTTGGCATACGGCGCCCAGGCCTGGCCGTTGACCCAGCCTGCGGCACCGAGCATCGTCAGCAGCATCGCGGCGCCGCCGAGCAGCGGCCAGAACGACGGGCCGGGAACGAAATACTTCGACGGGGCGCCGGCCTGCAGGTCGTGCGATACGCCTGCGGAGGCGTTGGTCAACGTGGGACTGCTCATCGAACTCCTCCACCGGAACAGCGGGATGCGCGCTCGACACCGAAGCGCTTGAAACGGCGCGTCATCTTACGACGCTCTTCACGATCAGGATCAGGACCACCACGAAAACCAGGGCCATGATCAACGCGGCGACGACGACGTGCACCGGGTTCAACTGCGCCGCATCGCGTTCGTAATCGCTTCGCTTCCGGACGCCGAAGAACGACCAGAGGACGGCCTTGATCGTCTGCAGGAACGTCGCCCGGCGCGCCTCGGGCGGCCGCCTGGACTCGTCGTCCATGCCGGTCACCCCTTCGGCGTCGCCGGTGCCGCTGCCGCCGGCGGACCGCCGACCTCGAAGAACGTGTACGACAGTGTGATGGTGTCGACGCTCTTCGGGATCTTCGGGTCGATCACGAAGACGACCGGGAACTGCTTCGCCTCGTTGGGCGCCAGCGCCTGCTGCTTGAAACAGAAGCACTCGACCTTGCGGAAATACTGCATGGCGACGGCCGGCGCATAGCTCGGGATCGCCTGGGCCTGCATCGCGCGGTCCTGCTGGTTGGCGATCTCGTAGACGACGGTCGCGAGCTCGCCGGGATGCACCTTCAACGACGCGGTCACGGGCTTGAAACGCCACGGGCCGCGCGCGTTGCCATCGAACTCGACCGTGATCGTCCGCGACGCGTCGACCTGCGTGTTCTTCGCGAACGCGGCAGCGCCAGCGTCGGTCTGCGTCAGGTCGTTGACGCCGGTGATCTCGCAGATCTTCTTGTAGAGCGGCACCAACGCGTAGCCGAAGCCGAACATCAGCGTCGTCACGACGACGAGCTTGCCCAGCATCGCGACGTTGAGGCGACGTCGCAGCGCTTCGAGGCGGGACTCCACGCGCGGGGCACTCATTGCGATGGCATCAACGCATCAACGTGTACTTGACGACGATGCCGACGAAGAACACGAGCGCGATGCTGGCGAGGATCAGGCCGGTGCGACGGTTGCGGGCGCGCAGATCACGCATCCGCGCATCGTCGACACCCTGTTCGAATCCGCTCACGCGTTCGTCACCGAACCAGCGGCGGCGTCTCGAAGGTATGGAACGGCGCCGGGCTGGGCACCGTCCACTCGAGACCCTCGGCGCCTTCCCACGGGTTGTCGGCCGCCTTCGGTCCGCCCTTGATGCAGGGCAGGACGACCGCGACCAGGAAATACACCTGCGACAGGCCGAACCAGAATGCGCCGACGGTCGCGATCTGGTGGAAGTCGGTGAACTGCATCGGATAGTCCGCGTAGCGTCGCGGCATGCCGGCGAGTCCGAGGAAGTGCATCGGGAAGAACGTCACGTTGAACGAGATCAGCGAGCTCCAGAAATGGATCTTGCCGCGCGTCTCGTTGTACATGTGGCCGGTCCACTTCGGCGCCCAGTAGTAGAAGCCCGCGAAGATCGCGAACAGCGAGCCCGCCACCAGCACGTAGTGGAAATGCGCGACGACGTAGTAGGTGTCCTGGAGCTGGATGTCGATCGGCGAGATCGCGAGGATCAGGCCGGTGAAGCCGCCGAAGGTGAAGACGAACAGGAAGCCGATCGCGAACAGCATCGGCGTCTCGAACGTCATCGAGCCCTTCCACATCGTCGCGATCCAGTTGAACACCTTCACGCCGGTCGGCACCGCGATCAGCATCGTCGCGTACATGAAGAACAGCTGACCGGTGACCGGCATGCCGGTCGTGAACATGTGGTGCGCCCACACGATGAACGACAGGATCGCGATCGACGACGTCGCGTAGACCATCGACGCATAACCGAACAGCGGCTTTCGCGCGAACGCCGGAATCACCTGCGACACGATCCCGAACGCCGGCAGGATCATGATGTAGACCTCGGGGTGCCCGAAGAACCAGAAGATGTGCTGGTACATCACCGGGTCGCCGCCGCCGGCCGCGTTGAAGAACGACGTGCCGAAGTGGCGGTCGGTCAGCACCATCGTGATCGCGCCCGCGAGCACCGGCATCACGGCGATCAGCAGGTACGCGGTGATCAGCCACGTCCACACGAACATCGGCATCTTCATCAGCGTCAGGCCGGGCGCCCGCATGTTGAGGATCGTGACGATGATGTTGATCGATCCCATGATCGACGACGCACCCATGATGTGGACCGCGAAGATCGCGAGGTCCATCCCCGGGCCCATCTGCACCGACAGCGGCGCATAGAGCGTCCAGCCCGCCGCCGTCGCGCCCCCCGGTACGAAGAACGACAGCGTCAGCAGGATCGCGGCCGGCGGCAGCAGCCAGAAGCTGAAGTTGTTCATCCGCGCGAACGCCATGTCGGGCGCGCCGATCATCAGCGGCACCTGCCAGTTCGCGAAGCCGACGAAGGCCGGCATGATCGCGCCGAACACCATGATCAGCCCGTGCATCGTCGTGAACTGGTTGAACAGCTCGGGGTTGACGATCTGCAGGCCCGGCTGGAACAGCTCGGCGCGCAGCAGCAGCGCGAGCACGCCGCCTTCCATCAGCATCGTGAACGAGAAGAACAGGTACAGCGTCCCGATGTCCTTGTGGTTCGTCGCGAGCAGCCAGCGACGCCAGCCGGTCGGCATGTCGTGCGCGTGATCGTCGTGGCCCGCATGTCCATCATTCGCGTGGCCGTGGATGGGATCGATGGCAGTGGTGCTCATGATGCTCTCCAGGCGCCCGACCGGTCCGGTCCGGAAGCGCAGGTTTCGGTTGGTACGCGCTTCAACCCTTGTTCTTCCGGGCCGCGGTGATGTCGGCCGGCTGCACGACCGGATCGCTGCCCTTGCCGGCGTTGGTCCAGCCGTTCCGGGTATAGCTGATCACCGACGCGATCTCGACGTCGGACAGCTGGTTCCACGCCGGCATCTTGTTGTTGTTCTGGCCATGCAGCAACACGGCGATCTGCTCGTTTTTCGCACCCATCACCTTCGCGTCGCCGACCAGCGCGGGCGCACCGAGCGCCGGGTTTCCGGTGCCGGCGGCCTGGTGGCAGACCGCGCAGTTCGCGTTGAACACCTTCTCGCCGCGCGACGTCAGTTCGGCAACGGTATACGTCTTCGTCGGGTCGTCGAGCGAGGCCGACAGCTCCTTCTTCTTGCCGTCGACCCACTTCGTGTAGTCCTCGGCCGAAACGACGTTGACGACGATCGGCATGTACGCGTGCTCGGCGCCGCACAGTTCCTGGCACTGGCCGCGGTAGACGCCGATCTTCTCCGCGCGGAACCAGGTGTCGCGCACGAAGCCGGGAATCGCGTCCTGCTTGATGCCGAACTGCGGCACTGCGAACGCGTGGATCACGTCGTTGGCCGTCGTGATGACGCGGACCTTCTTGTCGACCGGGACGACGAGCGGGTTGTCGACCTCGAGCAGGTACAGGTCGTTGGCCTTGTCGGTGGTGTCGAGGTGGCCGCGGATGCCTTCCGACGGAAAACCGGATTTCTCGCGCGGCGTGGCCAGCGTCGAGATGAACCCGATGCCCTCGCCCTCGCCGTTCAGGTAGTCGTAGCCCCAACGCCACTGGAAGCCGGTCGCCTTGATCGTCAGGTCCGCGTTGGTCGTGTCCTTCATGTCGACGATCAGGCGGGTGGCCGGCAGCGCCATCGCGATGACGATGACGAACGGGACGATCGTCCAGATGATCTCGACCGTCGTGTTCTCGTGCCAGGTCTCGGCCTTGTGGCCGAGCGACTTCCGGTGCTTGAAGATCGCGTAGAACATCACGCCGAACACGACGACGAAGATCACGAGACAGATGATCAGCATCAGCGTGTGCAGGTCGTAGATGTCGGACGCGATCTTCGTCACGCCGACCGGCAGGTTCAGCTGATTGACCCTCGGACCGCCCGGCGCGTCGCCGACCGCCCAGGACGCACCGGCGCCGAGGGCGGCGATCGTGCCGACGACGACTGATGTCGCCGCCGATGCACGGTCGCGCAGGGACGCTCTGACGAAAGGAATCATGTACTCGGTTCTCCGATCAGCCGCGCTGCAGCGCGCGACTCATCCTGCCATTGAAAGAGCGTGCCGCAACTCGCGCGCGAAGCGCCGCCGCTCCCGCTCGCAAACGAAACGCCCGAGGACGATGCGCTCGCCGCGGACGACGACTGCGAGCCCGCCGCGGGGACGCGCCTCCATCTCGACGCGCGCAGCCCGTGGATCGACGCGCATCACCCACCGCCGCGCCCCGTCGACCGACTCGATCTCGAGCGACCCGTTGCCGAGCGAGACCCGTTCGCCGTCGACCGCGTGGCGCGCATAGATCAACAGTGCGAGCCCGAGCGCCGCCATCTCGACGACGGAGAACGGCAGGATCATCCAGGCTCCGCGCAGCAGGAAGACGATCGAGATGAGCGACGAGGCGGCAACCAGCGACAGATAGAACGCGCCGACCTGGCGCGGCGTCAGCGCGCAGTTCCGACTGAGCATCCAGACCCGCTCTTTGCCGGACGCCGTGTCCGACTCGTGTACCCGAAACATGCGTCGATTCGCCGATCAGAACCACTACGCCGCGCCGCGCGGACCATCGGGACGATCGACGACGAGAACGGTCTGGTTCGGCCGTCGCATCCGCCCGTCGACCGCGGGGAGAACCATCGAGTCGCAAGCGGCAGACCGGCCTTTTCGCGACGTCGGATTATAGGGAGTTCGCCGTTCACCGGCAAGCCGAGCCGCCCTCCCATGGACCGGGTCAACGCGGTCGCTCGACGCGAACGATCGCCTCGCCCCGGCTCGTCGTGCGCGGCTCGCCCTTCCACGCGTGCCCGAAGACGAGTTCGAACGTCAGGCGGTAGCGGCCGTCGGCATCGCGCTCGAACGACTCGGCGAGCCGCGTCCCCCATCCGCGACCGTGAAGCGCGCGGCGGCGGTCGACGAGCGCGTTGCCGCCGAGCGCCCGCACGTCCCGCCACAGGCTGTCCAGGTTCGTGTACGTCAACGTGAGTCGTTCCATGTCGACGACCGGTGTCGCGAAGCCGGCCGCGACGAGCATGTCGCCGTAATCGTGCATGTCGATGAACGGCATCACGTGCGGTTCGGCATCGACGCGGGCGAACGCGGCGGCCACCTCCGCGAGCGTGTCGGGACCGAACACCGAGAACGCGACCAGCCCGCCGACCCGTGCGACACGGCTCCATTCCGGCAGCACGCGGTGCGGCGCGGCGCTCCAGTGAAGACCGAGGTTCGACCAGAGGACGTCGACGCTCTTCGCGGCGAACGGCAACGCCGCGAAGTCCGCACCGACCCGGAG
>CAXTDA010000098.1:0-10816 GCA_964242935.1 uncultured Burkholderiaceae bacterium
CGGGCGGGGTGCCCCGCCGCGCCCCCGCGCCTCCGGGGGGGCCCGCCGGGCCGCCGCCCGGCGTCGGCGATGGCGCCGACACGCGGTTCCCGCCGCGCGAGTCGGCCGCGCGGCGGCGCGACCTGCTCGGCGACGGCGATCTGGTGCTGTCGGCGACCGGGGCGCTCGAGTGGCACCGGGTCCTGACGACCGACGCGGTCCTCGGGCTCGATGCACGACAGCGGATGGTCGAGTGGGCGCCGCTGCGGAGCGGACGCCGCGTGCCGTACGGCTGCGGCTGGTTCGCCGACACGCTTCGCGGTCGGAACTGCTTCTGGCACGCCGGCCACTTCGACGGCTGGACCGCGTTCTTCTACGTGATGCCGGCGGCGGACGCGGCGGTCTACCTGATGACCAACGTCGCGCTCGGCCACACGCGCGGACAGCGCTTCATCGCGCAGACCCTGCTCGAAGCACTGGCCCCCGGGACCACGCCGCTGTCGCTCGAAGTGCTCGGCAAGAGCCCCGACGCCGAGACGTCGCGAACGCGCGCGGCACTCGTGCGGCCCGACGGAACGCCGGACCTCGACCTGTTCGCGCCGGAGCTCCGCCTGCTGGCGCAACGCGTGCCCGGGCCGCGATCCGTCCTCAATCTGTGGTGCGGGGAACAGCCGCTCGCATTCGAGCGCGTCGAGGAGTGCGCGCAGCGCGATCAACGCTTCGCGCGCTACCGGCTGACCTACGCGAGACGTGTCGAGCACGTCGGCGTCGGCTATGCACCGGACGGACGCATCTTCTGGGCGTGGCCGATCTGACTGTTCATTAATGCAACCAGCAGTCGCCCCCTGTCGGTCACCGGTCGACTCCATGAACGGACGTTTTCATAGGAGAGAACGCGATTCGCACGAATGTCACCGACGCGTCATGAACTATTGACGGCTAATAAAATAGCCACTAGCATCAAGTCGACCGTTCACGATCTCCCGGAGCCGCGACATGAAGAAGACCTGGCTGGCGTTGCTCGTCGCGCAGCTCCTCGGCACTGCATTGCTGCCGGCGGCGGTGGCGCAGACGGCCGACCCGCAGCCGAACGGCCGGGACGGCGATGACAAGACGAAAGAGACGCTGGACCAGGTCACCGTCACGGCTTCGAAGCGCACGCAGTTCCTGCTCGACGTGCCGTACGCGGTGACGCCGATCAGCGCCGACGAGATCCGCGACCGCGGCGTGCGCGACCTGCGCGACATGCAGTCGACGGTGCCGTCGCTGTACCTGAACCAGAACTCGCCCGGGATGACGCGCATCCAGTTGCGCGGGATGTCGACGCTGCAGGGGCTGCCGACCGTCGGCACCTATCTCGACGAGGTCACGCTCGATCAGGGCTATGCGCAGCGAAGCATCGACATCCCGCTCGTCGACATGCAGCGCATCGAAGTGCTGCGCGGCCCGCAAGGCACGCTGTACGGCGCCAGTTCGCTCGGCGGGACGGTCCGCTTCATCACGCAGGCGCCGAAGCTCGACACGACCGAATTCATCACCGAAGGCGGCGTCCGTCACGTGTCCGGCGCCGGCGGCCAGGGGTATTACGCGACTGCGATCGGCAACGTGCCGCTGTCGAGCGGCGTCTCCGCGCTGCGGATCGTCGCGGGAACCGAGAAGACGCCGGGCTGGATCGACAACTCGATCACCGGACAGAAGGACATCAACGACTCGACGCGCGAGTACGTCCGAGCCAAGGGATTGCTGCGCATCACCGACAACGTCGACGCGACGCTGATGCTCTACAGCGCCCAGTTGAAGCAGGACAACCTCGACCTGTCGAACTCGCAGCGTACGGTCGCATTGCGCGTCCCGACGCCGGTCAACGACCGCACCGCCATCGCCAACCTGGTCGTCAACGCCGATCTCGGCCCGCTCTCGCTGGTCAGTTCGACCTCGTATCTGTACCGCAGTCTCGACAGCAGCGTCGACCTGTCCGCGCTGGTGCCGGTGCCGGGCGGTTCGACCTACCGACAGGACGAGTCGAGCCGTTCGCACTCGCAGGAGTTTCGCCTGAACTCGAACGGCAACGGTCCGCTGTCGTACACCACCGGCGTCTATTACCGACACCTCGACTCGTTCGTCACGGCGACCATCCCGCAGGTCAACAGCCGGTCGGCGGGAACCCAGCCCGCCAACTCGCAGCAGTACGCCGTGTTCGGCGAAGGCACCTACGCGATCCTCCCTTCGCTGCTCGGCTCCGTCGGCATCCGCTACTTCACGGAACGGCAACTCGACGAGCGCTTCACCGCGCCGCAGGCGTCGGCTTCGCAGCGCTTCCACGCGACCAGCCCGCGCTTCAACCTGCTGTGGCGCTACAGCGACGAAGGCTCGGTCTACACCAACGTCGCGAAGGGCTTTCGAAGCGGCGGCTTCAACCAGTTCACCGACACCCCGCTGACCTACGGTCCGGAAACGCTCTGGTCCTACGAAGTGGGCAACAAGGCCGCGTTCTTCGGCAATCGCATCTCGTACGATGCGGCGGTCTACTACAGCAAGTACCGCGACATCCAGGGCTATCTGGTCTCGCTCGTGCCGCTGCCGCACGCCATCATCCAGAACACCGGCAAGGCCTCGGGCATCGGCTACGACCTCGCGGTATCGGCCAAGCTGATGCGCGACCTCGTGCTCGATGTCGCCTTCGGCTACAACGACATCTCCTACGACATCACCAACCTCGATCGCAACCAGGGGGACCCGCTCAACTACATCCCGAAGAAGACGCTCGGCGTGTCGCTGACCTATCGCTACAACTGGTTCGGTCTCGGCATTCCCGGGATGGCGCGCGCCGACTATCAGTACGCGTCGGCGTACAAGATCATCGCGCGCAATCAGGCGCCGCCGACCTACGACGGCGATGCGACGAAGACGATCAACCTCCGCGTCGGCGTCGAGCTGAAGCGCTGGCAGGCCTATCTCGAGGGGCGCAACCTGACGAACAACTATGCGATCACGGCACCCGCCTCCGGCGCGCAGTTCGAGAACGCCCGGCCCGTCCCGCGCTCGATCGGCATCTCGGCGCGAGCGGAGTTCTGAACGGATGAGCGCGCTCCCGTTGACCGGGCCTTGAGACCGGACTTGGACGACGACCAGCGCCTCGTCCGCGAGCGGCGCTATGCGGCCTACCTCGACCTCGATCGGCTGTTCCCGCTCGGTCCGTTCGAGGCGAACTGGATCGCCGACGACACGCTCTGGTACCTGACGTCCGACGCGGCCGACGACGGCCCCGCCGTCTGCATCCGCGATCTCGTCCGCGACCGCCTCATCGGTCCGATTCCGTGCCGCGCGATCGGCGCGCTCCTCGACCCGTCGAGCGGCCGCGAACTGCCGGGGCTGCCGTTCGATCGCGTCGAACTCGACGGGGACGACGGCATCCGCTTCGTGCGCGGCGCCCGCACGGCGCGTTTCGACGCGGGACGCAACGAGCTCGACGAAGAGTTTCGGACGCAGCCCGTCGCCAGGCCCGGCACGCACCTGCGCCGCCTGTTCCTGGCGCCGCCGGCGCCGGTGCCGGACGTCGTCTCGCCGGACGGTGCCCGCTTCGCGACGATCCGCGAAGGCGACGTCTGGATCGTTTCCTGCAACGACGGCCGCGCCCTGCGGCTGACCCGGGACGCAGTCGGCGACATCGGTTGGGACCTCGAGTCGGGCCGTCGTCCGTTCGCCCACGCGAAAGCGACCGCGACCGACCCCTGGTCGCCCGATGGCACGCGACTGTTCGCGGCGCGGATCGATCGCACCGCGGTGCGCCGCGTGCCGCAGATCGACTTCCTCGCGGAGGACATCCGCATCGGCCACTTCTTCGTCGAGGCACCCCGCACGCCGCTGCCGCGATTCGATTTCTTCCTGCTCGACGCCGACGGCGCGACGGCCGTCCGACTCGATCTCGGCGACACGGAGAACGGCTATCTCTTCCCGCTCGGCTGGATGCCGGACGGGAGCGAGTGCTGGTTCGCGCGCTTCAGTCGCGACTTCGCGCGCGTCGACCTGCTGGCGGTCGATGCGACGGGCGCGGCATCGCACCCGGTTCGCACCGTGCTCCACGAAGCCTGCGACAGCTTCGTCCGCGTACAGCACGAACTGCTGTACCCGAACCAGGCGGGCTTTGCCTTCCTGCCGGACAGTTCCGGCTTCCTGTGGCTGTCCGAGCGGAGCGGCTGGAAGCACCTCTATCGCTACGATCGCGGCGGTGCCGGCGTCGTCGCGCTGACCGCAGGCGACTGGCCGGTGGCCGCGATCGAGGGTTTCGACCACGCGAACGCCGGGGTGCTCTACACCGCGCATTCCGATGTCGCCCGCCCGTACGACACCCATCTCCAGCGCGTCGAGCTGGCGGGCGGCGAGTCGGTCCGCCTCACGGTCGGGATCGGGCAGCACGACATCGCGCTGTCGCCTTCGCGCCGCACGTTCGTCGACACCTGCTCGACGGTGAGCGAGCCGCCGGTCACGACCGCGCATGCCGCCGACGGTCGCCCGGTCGCCGTGCTGCGCAGCACCGACATCCGGACGCTGCGCGCGCTCGGCTGGACCCCGCCCGAGGAGGTGGTGGTCAAGGCTCTCGACGGCACGACCGACCACTGGGGCGTGCTGTACCGACCGGCCGACTTCGACCCCGCGCGGCGCTACCCGGTCGTCGAACACATCTACGGCGGACCGCAGGTCGCCTACGCGCCGCACGCCTTCGGACTCGGCAGTTCCTACAAGCCGTGGAATCAGGCGCAGGCGCTCGCGCAGCTGGGGTTCGTCGTCATCGTCATCGACACGAAGGGAACGCCGGGCCGATCGAAGGCGTTCCACGACGACGTGCACGGGGCGATGGGTCGCCGACAACTCGACGAGCATGCCGCGGCGCTCCGACGCATCGCCGCCGACCGGCCGTGGATGGACCTCGAGCGCGTCGGCGTCTTCGGCCACTCGTGGGGCGGCTACTACGCGGTCAGGGCGCTGGTCGACGCACCCGACCTCTATCGCGTCGCGGTCGCGAGCGGGTCGGCCCTGACCGCCGGTCACCTGATGTCGGAGCCCTACCTCGGCCTGATCTCCGAACGACCGCAGGCCTATGCCGACTACGACGCGGTCGCGCTGGCCCCGCGGATCCGCGGACATCTGCTGATGGTCGCGGGGACCGCCGAGGCGTCGGTGTTCCACGATGCGATGCGCATGACGCATGCCCTGATCGAGGCGGGCATCCGCCACGAGCTGATCGTGCTGCCCGGCCAGCCGCACGGCTACGCGGGCAAGGCCGCCGACTACTTCCTCGACGCGTCGACGCGATTCCTGCAGAAGCACCTCGGCGGCGAACGGGCCGCATGAACGGGACGTCGGTCCCCGTCTCCGGCGCGTGACGATCGATCCCGAGCGACCGTCGACCGCGGAGGCCGCCGCGATCGCCGATGCGTCCTGGTCGGGCTGGTACGCGCTCGCGGTCCTCATCGCGGCGACCCTCTTCTCGGTGGCCGACCGCTACATCTTCAGCCTGCTGGCGGAGCCGATCCGCGTCGGCCTGCAGCTCTCCGACCTGCAACTGGGACTGCTGCAGGGGGTCGGTCTCTCGCTCTTCGCGGCCGTCGTGTCGTTCCCGCTCGGGTGGCTCGCCGACCGGTACGACCGGCGCTGGATCCTCGCCGGCTGCATCGCCGTCTGGAGCGCCGGCGTGTTCGCCTGCGGGCTCGCGACGACCTTCGACCAGTTGCTGATCGCGAGCGCGGTGGTGGGCGGCGGCGAGGCGGGCCTGATCCCGATCGTCTACGCCCTGATCCCCGAGCTGTTCCGCAACGCGAAGCGCGCATTCGCGAATGCGCTGTACGCGGCGACCACGAAACTCGGCGCGTCGCTCGGCATCGCCGCCTGCGCCTGGCTGGTCTTCGCGGTCGACCACTATCGCCCGTCGCTGCCGGCGATGCTGCAGACGACCGAGAGCTGGCGGTTGAGCTTCTTCGGTGCCGCGCTGCCGGGGCCGTTGATGATCGCGCTGATCCTCACGATCCGGATTCCGCGCCGCCTGCGGACGAACGACCGGGCGAGCGTCGCGAGCGGCGCATCCGGACGACTGCTGCCGTTCCTGCGCTCGCAGCGCGCAACGATCGTGCCCTTCCTGCTCAGCATGGGGCTGATCACGTTCGGTTTCGTCGCGATCGCCGCGTGGATCACGGTCGTGCTCATCCGGACGTTCGGCGTGTCGCCGCAGAGCGTCGGGGCCGGGATGGGGGCGTCGAACCTGAGCGGTTCGCTGGTCGGCTTCCTGTTCGCCCTCTACGGCCTGCGCTACTTCGCGTCCCGCTTCGATGCCCGGCTGCTGCCGATCCGGGTCCTGTGGCTGACCGCGGCGGCGAGCGCGCTCACCTCCGCGTTGCTGCTGCTGGCGACGACGCCGACCACGATCTACATCGCCCAGGGCGTGCAGACGGCGTTCACGATGGCCGCCTTCATGGTGTATCCGACCGCGATCCAGGACCTCGGGCCGCCGTGGCTGCGTTCGCGGATCGCGTCGCTCAGCTACGTGATGTCGGTGGTGTTCGCCGCGGCGAGCCCGGTCGCCGTCGGGCTCCTGTCGGACCGCCTGAAGGCCGTGCCGAACGGCCTCCTGATCTCCGCCGTGACGATGTCGGTCGTCGCCCTGACGCTCGCGGCGGTGCTGCTGCGTCGCGCCGAGCACGGCTTCCTCGGCACCATCGCGGCGGCGAGAGGGGAGACGGGCCCCGCGGGGGAGGTCACCGCAGCGCGCTGATCGAATGAGCGGCGCGGCCCGCCCTTCACGATCGACGCGGCAGCGGCGTCCGCCGTTTCCAGGTCGCACCGGCGAGCCGGTACAGGTTGCCGCCGAGCAGCAGCCGCAGATCCTCGATCGCGTAGCCGAGACCGCCGAGGCGTCCGACGATGCCCTCGAGCTGCTCCGGCTCGACGAGCTTGACGCCCTTGTCGTAACCGAGTCCCGGCGGGAAGGTGTGGGCCATCGCGACGACGTAGTCGTCCAGCTCCTGCCGGTCGAACACGTAGTCGAGTCCGATCGACACGTGCTCGATGCCGACCAGCTGGACGACGTGGTCGACGTGCCGCACGAAGGTCTCGTTCGAGTTGTCGTTCTTGCCGAGAAAGCTGCCGATCCCGTTGATGCCAACCACCCCGCCGGTCGCGGCGCAGGCGCGGATCAGGTCGTCGGGGATGTTGCGGGGATGGTCGTGCAGCGCGCTCGGATTGCTGTGCGAGAAGATCACCGGCTTCGTCGCGATCTCGAACACGTCCCTGACCGTGCGATGCCCGGTATGGCTGCAACAGACCTGCATGCCGACGCGTTCCATCTCGCGCACCAGCGAACGGCCGAAGCCGGTGAGGCCGCCATCCTGGTCCTGGCAGCCGCCGCCGGCGCGATTGTTGAGGTTGTAGGCGAGCAGCATCCAGCGCACGCCGAGGTCATGGTAGAGCTGGACCAGGCTGATCTGGTCGTCGACCGCATTCGCCCCTTCGATGTCGAACCCGACCGCGAGCCGGCCGCTCGCGCGGGCGGTGTCGATGTCGTCGACCGTGTCGATCACGACGTACTGGTCGGGCCGCTGCAGCAACCAGTGGCGCATCGCGGCCAGCATCCGCACGTGCTGCTCGATCCCCATGTCGCCGAAGCCCGCGTTGATGATCGCGACGTCGACGCCCGCGTCACGGTAGCGCTGCAACTGCGGCATGAACGACAGGTCGTGCGGACGCATCGGCATGCAGCCGTGGTTGTCCCAGACGAGCGACTCCCTCAGAAGCGCCCTCGCGTCGAACGTCCGGCTCGGGCGGGATTCGATCGTCGTCATCTTGTGGTTCGAGCGATGAAGTGGACTCTCGACATCAACGCACCAGCGCCGACGCGTCGAAGCGCGGGTTGGTCAGCGCGTTCAGCACGTGGTCGCGCCACGCGTTCGCGATAAACAGGTAGTCCTTCGCGAGGCCTTCGCGGACGAAGCCGAGCCGCGCGAGCAGCGCCGCGCTCCGCCGATTCTCCGGCAAGTGGTTGGCCTGGATGCGATGAAGCGCGCGCACGTCGAACATGTAGTCGATCGCCGCGGTCAGCGCTTCGCGCATCAGCCCGCGGCCTTCGTGGTCCGCATCGATCTGGTAGCCGAGGATGCACGACTGGAACGGGCCGCGGAAGATCTGCGAGAACCCGATCCGCGCGATCACGACGCGGCTGCCGGGGCCGCTCGCATCGAACACGTCGAGCCGCACGGCGCGATCGGCCGCGAAGTCTTCGAGCGAGCGCGCGATGCTGCGCTCCCAGAAGCGCACGCTGTAGAAGTCGGCCGGTGCCGGCGGGTCCCAGCGCGCGAAGTGCGCGCGGTTTCGCGCGAAGAAGTCGACGGTCTCGGCTTCGTAGCCCGGCTGCACGTGCGCGATGCGCAGGCGCGGCGTGGTCAGCGCGGGCAGCGCCGGCGCCGGTTCAGCCCCGTTCGTCACTCCAGCCGACAGGCTTCGTCGAACGCCAGCCGCGGGCTGCGCGGGAAGATGTGCGCCGGGTCGCCGTAGCCGAGGCTGCAGACGAAGTTCGTCCGGACCGGTGTCCCGGCAAAGAACGCGGCGTCGAGCTTCGCCTTGTCGATGCCCGACATCGGTCCGGTATCGATGCCGAGCGCGCGGGCGGCAAGGATCAGGTAGGCCCCCTGCAGGCTGCCGTTGCGGTATGCGGCATCGTCGATCATCGCCTGGTTGCCGACGAACCAGCTCCGCGCGTCGGCATGCGGGAAGAGCTGCGGCAGCTTCTCGTAGAACGTCATGTCGATGCCGATGATCGCGACGACCGGCGCCTTCATCGTCTTCGCGCGGTTGCCTTCGGAGAGACCCGGTGCGAGCTTCTGCTTGCCCTCCGGGGTCCGCACGAAGACGACGCGCGCCGGGCAGCAGTTGGCCGACGTCGGGCCGAGCTTCCAGAGGTCGTAGAGCGCGTGCAACTGGTCGTCGGTCACCGGCCGGTCCTGCCAACCGTTGTGGCTGCGGGCATCGCGGAACAGTTGGTCGAGCGAGGCGTCCGGTAGGGGCGTGTTGTGCGGTCGATAGTTTGCGTCGGGCATGGCGTTCCTGGTCGGGTCTGGGGAGGATGCGGCGGGTCAAGCGGCCAACAACTCGCGGACGAACTGGAGGCGGTCCTGGCCGAACAGCATCGTCGTGCCGACGAAGAACGTCGGTGCGCCGAACACCCCGCGGGCAACCGCCTCCTCGGTCGTCGCCTTCAGCGTCGCCTTCACGTCGGGGTCGCTGACATCGGCCATCACGCTCGCGGCATCGACGCCGCTTCGCTGCACCACCCCGGCGACGACCGATCCGTCGTTCATGTTCTGCGCGTCGACCCAGATCGCGCGGAATACCGCGTCGACGTACGCGAGAAAGCGATCGGGCTGCCGCAGCTGCAGCGCGACGGCGCCGCGCATCAACAGCAGCGTATTGATCGGGAAGTAGGGATTCATCTTCAACGGCACGCCGTAGCGCTTCGCATGGCGCAACAGGTCGTCGAACACGTAGCGACCCTTGGCCGCGACCTGCATCGGCGACGCGTTGCCGGTCGCCTGGAAGACGCCGCCGAGGAGCATCGGGCGATAGATCAACGTCGCACCGGCGGACTCGCAGAGGGCCGGCAGCTGGGTCGCAGCAAGATAGGACGCGGGACTTCCCACGTCGAAAAAGAACTCGACTTCCTTCGTCATCGCTTCGGTCGATCGCGGATTGGGTTGGCGGCACGGGCGGACGAACCCTGTCTCCTGCCACGTCGCTCGCTACCTTAGCGCAACACGGAGCGGCTTGCCGCGCCGCGCCGCGTGCGACGTTCGCACCGACGGTTTCTCCCGGCGCGATCCGTGCAGTCGTTACAATCGATATCCCCCATCGCGACAAGCCGCCTCGATGTCGTTCCTTGCATTCGCCGAGCCCGCAGGCCGTCGCCCTGCTTCGATCGCGGCGCCCCGAAGCGAACCGTGCTGATCGCGCCCTTCCCTGCCGACGAAGCGTTGCGGCAGCGAACGCTGGACGACCTGCAGATTCTCGACTCGCCGCCCGATCCGGTGCTCGACGGGCTGGTGCGAAGCGCCGCGATGATCGCCGGCTGTCCCGTCTCGCTGATCAGCCTCATCGACCGCGACCGGCAATGGTTCAAGGCGAGGGTGGGCCTCGCGACGAGGCAGACGTCGCGGGACCAGGCGTTCTGCGCGCACGCGATTCTCGAGGACGATCTCTTCGAAGTGCCGGACGCGAGGGCCGACCAGCGCTTCGTCGACAACCCCCTCGTCGCCGCGGAGCCGGGGATACGCTTCTACGCGGGGACGCCGATCAGCGTCGCTGGGCACAACATCGGGACGCTGTGTGTGATCGACACCGTCCCTCACACGTTGAGCGAGACCCAGCGCAGCCTGCTGCGCGACCTCGGGAAGGCCGTCGAGCACTGGATCGACGGTGAGGAAAGGAAGCGTGCGCTGCTCGCGGCCGACCGCTACAACCGCGAGCTGTTCGAGGACCTCGGCGACGCGGCGGCCGAGCTTGCCCTGCACCGCGACCATCTCGAGCAGCTCGTCGAACAGCGCACCAACGAACTCGCGCAGGCGACGCGCGCGGCCGAAGCGGCAAACCAGGCCAAGAGCGCGTTCCTCGCGACGATGAGCCACGAGATCCGGACACCGATGAACGGCGTCGTCGGCATCCTCGAAGTGATGCGCCGCTCGACGTTGACGTCGCAGCAGCGCGACCTCGTCGAGACGATGGGCGAGTCCGCGTTCGCGCTGCTCGGCATCATCGACGACATCCTCGACTTCTCGAAGATCGAGGCCGGCCGGCTCAC
>CAXTDA010000099.1:0-10770 GCA_964242935.1 uncultured Burkholderiaceae bacterium
CGCGGTAGAGGCTGTCGCCGAGCGCGCCGTCGAGCAGGGCAGCGGTCTCGGGATGGCGCGCGATTTCGCTGTCGTCGTCGGCGCCGTCGTCGGGACCGTCGGTATCGGAACCGCGACGGCCCGATGGAACGGGCGCGTCGTCGGTGTCGAGACTGAGTTCGGCGCGCGCGCCGGGGCTGTTCATCGCGCTCATTATAATGACGGGTTCGCGTGCATCGCACGGTCCGTGCGTCGTTCAGCCGGCATCCCGCCCCCGCATTGTCCAGCACCCCACCGATCGTCCCGCGCCTGCGACACCCCGCGCGCAACGCCCCGCCGACCCCCGACGCGAAGCAGACGAACGCTTCCGCCGGCGAACGACCACGGATCGCATCGAACCCGATCGGGCCGATCGTCTTTCCCGAGGAGTTGCCGGTCTCGGCGCGCCGCGACGAGATCGCCGACGCGATCCGCCGGCACCAGGTCGTGATCGTCAGCGGCGAGACCGGGTCGGGCAAGACGACCCAGTTGCCGAAGATCTGCCTGTCGATCGGTCGCGGGCTCGGGGCCGGCGGGCACGGATTGATCGGCCACACGCAGCCGCGGCGGCTCGCGGCGACCGCCACCGCGCGACGCATCGCGGCCGAGCTCAACGCGCCGCTCGGCGAACACGTCGGCTTCAAGATCCGCTTCCACGATCGCCTGTCGCCGGGCGCGTCGATCAAGCTGATGACCGACGGCATCCTGCTCGCCGAGACGCAAAGCGACCCGCTGCTCGCGGCCTACGACACGATCATCATCGACGAGGCGCACGAGCGCAGCCTCAACATCGACTTCCTGCTCGGCTACCTGAAACAGTTGCTGCCGCGACGATCGGACCTGAAGCTGATCGTGACTTCCGCGACGATCGATGCGCAACGCTTCGCGCGGCACTTCGGCAGCGACGCGGAACCGGCGCCGGTGATCGAGGTGTCGGGGCGGCTCTACCCGGTCGAGCTTCGTTACCGACCGGTGCGCAGCGACGACCCACGTCCGCCGACGACCGCCGACTCGGCCCGTCGCGATGCCGTCGCCGACGAGCGCGGGCTGAACGAAGCAGTCGTCGATGCCGTCGACGAACTCGCGCGGATCGGGCCGGGCGACGTCCTCGTCTTCTTCGCCGGCGAGCGCGAGATCCGCGAGGCCGCGACCGTGCTGCGTGGGCACCATCCGCCGCACACCGAGATCCTGCCGTTGTTCGCACGCCTGTCGGCCGAGGAACAGGAGCGCGTCTTCAAGCCGGCGTCGTCGTCCGCCTACGCCCGCCGCATCGTGCTCGCGACCAACGTCGCCGAGACGTCGCTGACGGTGCCCGGCATCCGCTACGTGGTCGACACCGGCGTCGCCCGGGTCAAGCGCTACAGCTATCGCAACAAGGTCGAGCAGCTCAGGTCCGAGGCGATCAGCCGCGCGGCCGCGAACCAGCGCGCCGGACGCTGCGGTCGGGTTGCCGCCGGCGTCTGCATCCGGCTCTACGACGAGGCGGACTTCGACGCGCGGCCCGCGTTCACCGATCCCGAGATCCTGCGGTCGTCGCTCGCGGCCGTGATCCTCAGGATGAAGACGCTCGACCTCGGCGAAATCGAGGATTTCCCGTTCATCGAGCCGCCGCAACCGCGCGCGATCACCGATGGCTACCAGCTTCTGAACGAGCTCGGCGCGATCGACGACGCGAACGCGCTGACGCCGCTCGGCCGCACGCTCGGCCGCCTGCCGCTCGACCCGCGCATCGGTCGAATGATCGTCGCGGCGCGCGAGCACGACTGCCTGGCCGAGATGCTGATCCTCGCGAGCGCGTTGTCGGTCCAGGATCCGCGCGATCGGCCGGTCGAGCAGCGCGAGGCGGCCGACGAGGCGCACAAGGCGTTCGTCGACGAGCGCTCCGACTTCCTGTCGGACCTCAAGCTCTGGCACTGGTACGCGTCGGCGACCGGTGAGTCGGGATCCGCCGAGCATCGGAAGTCGCAGCGCCAGTTGCGCGAACTCTGCCGCTCGCGCTTCGTGTCGCCGCTCCGGATGCGCGAATGGCGCGACGTTCATCACCAGCTCGCGACGACGGTGGCGGAGCACCACTGGCGCCCGAACGAGCGGCCGGCGACCGACGACCGCATCCACAAGGCGATGCTTGCCGGCCTGCTCGGCAACATCGGCGTCAAGACCGAGGAAGAGACGAACCGCGACGCGCAATACCTCGGCGCGCGCGGCATCCGCTTCAGCGTCTGGCCGGGCTCGACGCTGGCCCGGAAGGGCGCAAGCGCGAAGTCGCGCTGGGTCGTGGCCGCCGAGCTGGTCGAGACGCAGAAGCTGTTCGCGCGGAAGGTCGCGCGGATCGAGCCCGAATGGGTCGAGGAGGTCGGCGCCCACCTGCTGAAGACGTCGCACGGCGATCCGCACTGGGAGAAGAAGGCCGCCGCGGTCATTGTCCTCGAACGCGGCACCGTCCACGGGCTGCCGGTCTATGGACAGCGGCGCGTCGACTACGCGGCGATCGACCCGCGGCACGCGCGGCAGATCTTCCTGCGGGAGGGTCTGGTCGAGGCGATGCTGGCGCGCGACGCGCAGCAGTCGCCGTTCGATCCGCGCGACCCGGCGACCGTGCGCCTGCTCGCCCACGACCGGAGGCAGATCGCGGCCGTCGAGGAGCTCGAACACAAGACGCGCCGGCCCGACGTGCTGGTCGATGCCGAACTGCTCGTCGCGTTCTGCGATGCGCGCGTGCCCGACGATGTCGCGAGCGGCGCCGCGTTCGAGGCCTGGTATCGCGACGCGTCGAAGGGTGAGCCGCGGCTCCTGTACCTCGATCGCGACGAGCTGATGCGCCACGAGGCCGCGGGCGCCGGCAGCGACGCGTTCCCGAAGACGATCGAGTCGGGCGGCATCGCGTTCGCGCTCGACTATCTCTTCGATCCCGGGTCCCCGCGCGACGGCGTGACGATGACGGTGCCGCTGTACGCGCTGAACGTCGTCGACGCGGCGCGCTGCGAGTGGCTCGTGCCCGGCATGGCCGGCGACAAGGTGCAGACGCTGCTGAAGTCGCTGCCGCAGAAGCTGCGCCGCCACTGCGTGCCGCTGCCCGCGTACGCCGATGCGTTCGTCGCGAGCGCGGTGCCCGGCGGTCCGCTGATCGATGCGCTGATCGCCGACCTCCGCGAGCGGAAGGGCGTCGTCGCGACGGCCGCCGACTTCCGCCTCGAGGCGGTGCCGCCGCATCTGCTGATGAACTTTCGCATCGTCGACGAGCACGGCCGGCAGCTCGGCATCGGACGCCATCTCGCGACGCTGCGCGCCGAGCTCGGACAGCAGGCGCGGCACCAGTTCAGGGAGGCGTTCGCACGGGCCGGTCCGGCGGTCAGGGCGGCGACTCCCATCGAGGCGCGGCCGACGACTCCGGTCGTCGAAGCGGAAGTCGAGGCCGCGGTCGACGAACCGCTCGTCGACTGGTCGTTCGGGGTGCTCCCCGAACTGCTCGAGGTGCGCCGCGGCGGCCAGGCGCCGATCGGCTACCCGGCGCTGGTCGACCGGCGGACGCACGCCGTGCTCGAGGTGTTCGACGACGCCGACGAGGCGGCGCGCGCGCACCGCGGGGGCCTCGCCCGGCTGTTCCGGCTCCAGCTGCACGAGCAGTTGCGCTACCTCGAGAAGAACCTGCCCGACCTGACGCGGATGGCGATGCAGTACATGACGCTCGGGACCGTCGAGGAACTGCGCGACCAGATCGTCGGCGCGGCCGTCGAGCGCGCCTGTCTGGGCGACCCGCTGCCGACCGACCCGGAGCGCTTCGCGGCACGGAAGGCCGAAGCGAAAAGCCGACTCGTGCTGCTCGCCAACGAGACGGCCCGCACCGTCGCGACGATCCTCGACCAGTACCAGCTCGTGCTGAAGAAGACGCAGATGCTCAAGGGCAGCCCGGCGGCACTCGCCGACATCGAGGCGCAGCTCGCCGCGCTCGTCGGTCCGCGCTTCGTGGCGACGACGCCGCCCGCGCGGCTCGCGCACCTGCCGCGCTACCTGAAGGCGATCGCGCTCCGCATCGACAAGCGCGTCGCCGACCCGCGCCGCGACGACGAGCGGATGGCCGAGCTCGCGCCGCTCGCGAAGAACTCGCAGCGCGCGAACGCGCAGCGGAAAGGCGCGGTCGATCCGGGCCTCGACGAGTTCCGCTGGCTGCTCGAGGAGCTGCGCGTCGCGTTGTTCGCGCAGGAGCTGCGGACGCCGATGCCGGTGTCGGTCAAGCGCCTCCACAAGGTCTGGGACAGCCTGCAGCGCTGACGTCGTCGCCCGCGTCATCACTCGCGTCATCTCGAACCGTCGCCGGCGCGTTGTGTCGTGACGACGCCGCGATGAAACAGCGCGGCCCGACGCCGATCGTGGCGACCCCGCCGCATAGAATTCGCCGATGAATCCGTTCCGCTCGATCCACCTTTCGCGGCGCCTGCTCGCCGCCGTGGTCGTCGTCCTGGCGATGGGCTCCGTGCCGGCCGCGTCCGCGTCCGCCGACGACCGCGTGCTGATCGTGCTCAACAGCGGCGATGCGACGATCTCGCTCGTCGACCCGGTCTCGCTGAAGACGCTGCGCACGCTCGACACCGGGAAGGAGCCGCACCACCTGATGGCGATGCCGGGCGGCAAGGAACTCGTCGTCGCGAGCTCGGCCGGCAACAGCCTGATGTTCCTCGACGGCCGGACCGGCGCCGTGCAACGCGTCGTCCGCGGCATCGACGACCCGTACCAGCTCGCATTCTCACCCGACCGCAAATGGTTCGCGGTGACCTGCCTCCGGTTGAACCGGGTCGACCTCTACGAGGCCGACGGCTTCAGGCTCGTCAAGCGCATCCCGATCGGCAAGCTGCCGAGCCATCTCGTGTTCTCGGCCGACAGCGCGATGCTGTTCGTGACGCTGCAGGGCTCCGACGAGCTCGCCGGCATCGACGTCAAGGGGCAGGCGGTCCGCTGGGTGATGAAGGTCGGGAAGCTGCCGGCCGGCGTCGCGATGACGCCCGACGACCAGCGGCTGATGGTCGGCATCATGGGCGAGGACTACGTCGACGTGATCGACTGGCGGCAGCAGAAGTCGGTCGCGCACCTGAAGACCGGGCGCGGTGCGCACAACTTCCTGCCGATGGGCGACAAGCGGCGGGTGCTGGTCTCGAACCGCGTCGAGAATACCGTCTCGATCGTCGACATGACGAACTGGACGAAGCTCGCCGACATCAAGGTGCCGGGCGGCCCGGACTGCATGGAGCTGACGGCCGACGGCCGCACGTTGTACGTCACGTCGCGCTGGATCAAGCAGGTCAGCGTCGTCGACCTCGCGCAGAAGGCGGTGGTCGGCCAGGCGGCGGTCGGCCGCTCGCCGCACGGCATCTATCTCGACAGCCATGCGGCGCGCCAATGACGCGGGCCGCCGGCTGATCGCGATGGCCGTGGTTGCTTCGTTCGCGGCTTCGATGGCGTCGCCCGCGATGGCTGCGACGAACTGCCCGGACGGCCGCCTGCCGATCTTCCTCACGTTCGACACCGGCAGCGAGAGCCAGGCCGACCTGATCCACGACGTGCTCCTGAAGCATCGCGTCAAGGCGACGTTCTTCCTCGCGAACGAGCGATCGGTGCGCGGCGACTGGTCGCTCGACGATGCCTGGGCGCCGTACTGGAAGACGCTGGTCACGGAAGGCCACGCGTTCGGCACGCATACCTTCGACCACGTGTACTGGCAGCGCGACGAGGGCGCCGATCGCGTCGGCGTCCGGCCGCAGTTCGGGCCGCAGGCCGGCCAGACGCTGTCGTGGAACGCGGCGCAATACTGCGACGAGCTCGGTCGCGTCGACCGCCGCTTCAAGGCGCTGACCGGCGTCGCGCTCGACCGCTTCTGGCGCGCGCCGGGCGGGCGCGTCTCGCCGCGTCTCGTCGCATTCGGCGCGTCGTGCGGCTATCGGCACTTCGGCTGGAGTCCGGCCGGCTTTCTCGGCGACGAGCTGCCGAGCGATCGCTATCCGAACGCGATGCTGCTCGAGCGGGCGCTCGGCACGCTGAAGGCGGGCGACATCGTGCTCGCGCATCTCGGCATCTGGTCGCGGAAGGCGCCGCTCGCGACCATCCTCGAACCGCTGATCGCCGGCCTCGAGGCGCGCGGGCACTGCTTCGCGACGCTGCGCGACTATCCCCCGGGCCGCCGCTCGTGATCGAAGTCGGCATCCAGGCCTTCGCGGCCGTGCAGAGCTGGCTCTTCCTGACGTTCGTCGAGCCGCTGCTGTTCCGCTTCGACGGCGCCGGCGTGATGGAGCAGGCGTACGACGGCGTCGAGTTCTTCCTGCTCGGGCTGCTGCAGATCGCCGTCGCGTACGCGATCCTGCGGCCGCTCGAGGCGTGGCGCCCGGCCGAGCGCTGGACGGACCGGCGGGCGGTCGGCGTCGACGTCGTCTACACGTTCCTGCACCGGCTCGGCCTGTTCTCGCTCGCGCTCTTCTTCGTGCTCGATCCGCTGGTCGACGAGCTCGCGGGGCGGCTGCGCCTGTCCGGCGTGTCGTCGTTCAACCTCGACGACCTGTGGCCCGGCGTGACGTCGATCCCGTGGGTCGCGTTCGTCTGCTATCTCGTCGTGCTCGACCTCGTGAACTACTGGGTGCATCGCGGCCAGCACCGCTTCCGCTGGTGGTGGGCGCTGCACAGCCTCCATCACAGCCAGCGGCAGATGTCGCTCTGGACCGACGACCGCAACCATCTGCTCGACGACCTGCTGCGCGACGCGATCTTCGCGCTGATCGCGGTCGTCATCGGGGTGCAGCCGGGCCAGTTCGTGCTGCTGCTGATCGCGACCCGCACGATCGAGACGCTGCAGCACGCGAACCTGCGGCTGTCGTTCGGTCGCCTCGGCGAGCGGGCGCTCGTGTCGCCACGTTTCCATCGGCGTCATCACGCGATCGGCGACGGCCACGAAGGCATCCATCGCGGCTGCAACTTCGCGGTCCTCTTCCCGGTCTGGGACGTGCTGTTCGGCACGGCCAACTTCGAAGCCGGCTATCCGGCGACCGGCATCCGCGACCAGGTCGGCGACGGCGCCGCACCTGGACGCGACTATGGCCGCGGATTCTGGGCGCAGCAGTGGCTCGGCCTGCGACGGATGGTCGGTCGCTGACACGGACTCCCGCCCGGCTGAGGTAAGGTCCGGCCGATGAACGACATCGCTCGCGCGCTCGGCCGCGCCCTCGTCAGCCAGCTGCATCCGCGCATGCTGTGGCTCGCGGTGTGGCCCTTCCTGGTCTCGCTCGTGCTCTGGGGCGTGACCGGCTTCGTGTTCCGCGACGTCGCGATCGACTGGATCCGGCGCGTCGTGGGCGACTCGGTGGTCGGCGTGTCGCTCGACGCCGGCTTCTCGTGGCTCGGCTACGACGGCGGCCTCGCGCTGATCGCGAC
Source organism: uncultured Burkholderiaceae bacterium (assembly GCA_964242935.1). Classification (GTDB taxonomy): domain Bacteria; phylum Pseudomonadota; class Gammaproteobacteria; order Burkholderiales; family Burkholderiaceae_D; genus CAHJXF01. Next base: position 7,429 of record CAXTDA010000099.1, read on the forward strand.
CGCGATCTATCTCGGGTCGATCTTCGCGGTGATGGTGCTGACCGCGCTGCTGATCATCGCGACGGTCGCGATGCCGACCGTCGTCGCGCATGTCGGTACGCGCGACTATCCCGCGCTCGCGCAGAAGCGCGGCGGCACCTGGTTCGGCAGCCTCGGCAACGCGCTCTGGGTCAGCGTCGTCTTCCTGGTCGGCTTCGTGCTGACGATTCCGCTCTGGCTGATCGCCCCGCTCGCGCTGCTGGTGCCGCTCCTCTGGTGGGGCTGGGCGACCGCGCGGATGTTCCGCTACGACGCGCTGGTACTGCACGCGAGCGCCGAAGAACGGACGCTGCTGTTCGCGCGGCACGGCAAGGCGTTCCTCGGGATCGGGACCGTGGTGAGCCTGCTCAACTTCGTGCCGCCGCTGTTCTTCCTCGTGCCGATCCTGGGCGGGCTCGCGTTCACGCACTACGGGCTGCGCGCGCTCGAGAAGCTGCGCGCCGAGCGCGGCGAGATCGCCGTCGTCATGCCGGCCGACGGGAGCATGCGATGAAGCGCTTCGGGATCGTCATCGTCGGCGACGAGATCCTGTCCGGCCGCCGCAGCGACAAGCACCTCGCGAAGATGATCGAGCTGCTGACCGCCCGCGGCCTCGAGCTCGCGTGGGCGCAATACGTCGGCGACGACCGCGAGGCGATCGCCGCGGTTCTCGCGCGTACCTTCGCGAGCGACGACGTCGTCTTCGTCACCGGCGGGATCGGCGCCACGCCCGACGACCAGACGCGGCAGGCGGCGGCCGAGGCGCTCGGCGTCGGGATCGCGCTGCATGCCGAGGCCGCGGCGCTGATCCACGACCGGATCGTCCGGATGAACGCGGAGACCGATCGTCCGCTGGCACTGGATTCGCCCGAGCACCGCCAGCGCCTGCGAATGGGCGAATTCCCGGTCGGCGCGTCGATCGTCCCCAACCCGTACAACCAGATTCCGGGCTTCTTCGTCCGAACGCACTACTTCGTCCCGGGCTTTCCGGTGATGGCATGGCCGATGATCGAATGGGTCCTCGACACGTTCCATGCCGACGACTTCCATCGCACGCCGCGCGCCGAACGCGCGGTGCTCGTCTTCGACATGCCCGAGTCGCGCGTCACGCCGCTGATGGAGCAGATCGAGCGCACGTTCGACGGCATGCGCGTCTTCAGCCTGCCGTCGGTCGGCGACGCGACCGTCGCCGGTCACGCCGATCCACGGATCGCGCTGCGTGCCGAGCGGCATATCGAGCTCGGCGTCAAGGGACCGGCCGAGCGCATCGACGCGGCGTACGCGGCGCTCGAAGACGGGCTGCGGCAGCTCGGCGCGCGCTACACGGCCGTCGACGATCGGAAATGACCCGCGCCGACGAGCGCACCGCCGTCGTATTGTTCTCCGGCGGTCAGGACTCGACCACCTGCCTCGCGTGGGCGCTCGAGCGCTATCGCCGCGTCGAGACGGTCGGCTTCGACTACGGCCAGCGGCATGCGGTCGAACTGGCATGTCGCGCGCCGGTCCGCGACGCGATGCGCCGGCTGTCGACCACCTGGGACGCGCGGCTCGGCGACGACCATCTGCTCGACGCCTCGGTGATCGCGGACGTGGGCAGCACGGCGCTGACCAGCGATGCCGCGATCACGTTGGACAGCGAGGGATTGCCCACGACCTTCGTGCCGGGTCGGAACCTGCTGTTCCTGGTCCTCGCCGCGGCGCTCGCGACCCGGCGGCAGGCGGACGTCCTGGTCGGCGGCATGTGCGAAACCGACTTCTCCGGCTACCCCGACTGCCGCGACGATACCGTGAAGGCGATGCAGGTCGCACTCAACCTGGGCATGAACCGGCGGTTCGCACTCGAAACGCCGCTGATGTGGCTCGACAAGGCCGACACCTGGCGCCTCGCCGAAGCGCTCGGAGGCCCGCGCTTCGTCGACCTGATCCGTACGGAAACGCACACCTGCTACCTCGGCGACCGCGCAACCAACCACGCGTGGGGACGCGGATGCGGAACCTGCCCGGCCTGTGTGCTGCGCGCGCGCGGTCATGCCGGCTATCGCGCCGCACGCCCGGAAACGACCGCGTGACCCAAAAAAAACCCGGGCCGTCGCCGGCCCGGGCTGGAAGGCATGCCGTTCCGAAGGAAGCGAGCGATGCCGAGGAGACCCCAGAGGCGCCGCGAAACAGCCGGCACCTGGAAACTGTCGCGGCCCGCGCGTCGGCGCTGACCGGCGCCGGTGCGACCGCGATTGCGGCACCGGCTCTCCACGACGTCTAAGCAAAAACCGTGCGCGGTTGCCGCGGCGGCGTCCTGTCGGCTTCGGCGTGCTTACTTCTTCGTCGTGGTCGTCGCCGTCGTCGCGCGCGTCGCGTTCTTCACGGCCGCGTTGGTCGCCGCGGTGACGTTCGCCTCGGCCATCTCGACGGCCTGCTTCGTCGCCTTCGACAGGCTGTCGTACGCCGAGTTGGCGGCGGCGACGGCCGACTTCATCATCGCGACCGCGGTTTCCGAGCCGGCCGGCGCGTTCTTCGCGGCGCTGTCGATCAGCGCGACGAACTTCGCGTTGGCTTCCGACAATTGCGCTTCGGCGACCTTCGTGAATTCGGCTTGCGTCGACGTCGCGATGTCGTACATCAGGCGCGAGTAGGCGACGGCCTTCTCGGCGGCCGGTTGCAGTTGCTGCGCGTTCCAGGTCATCAGTTCCTGCGGGTCCTTGACGGCGAGCACCGCGCGGGTCTTGTCGGCGGTTTCCTGCAGGTTGGCTTTCGCGACGTTGAGGTTCAACGCGACGATCTTTTCGACACCGCTGAACGCGGTTTGCGACAATGCGAACAGCGTCTCGAGGTTGGCCTGGTAGGCGGCGGTGAATTGCTCGGGGCTGATCGGCATGTTCGGCATGTTGGGCAGGCTGGGCGTGGTCATGACATCTCCTGAATGGTCTGAAAGCGATGAGGGCAAGGACTGCGGCGACCGGGAACGACGCGCGTCCCGTTGATTCCATCGGCACGCAACGGGTTCGACGTCGAGACCCGGCGTCGAGTTCAGCGTCCACTTCAGCGTCTATGTTGCGTCGCAGCAATGGTATTTTATGGTAGCCACCGTCGAAGTCAAGCTGATTGTTGCGCGACGCACAATCCTGTGGTGCACGTGCCCTCCATGAAGGCGTTCTACAGCGATGACTACGTACTGCCGCTGCCCGCCGGCCATCGGTTTCCGATGCGGAAGTACCGCCTCACGCGCGATCTTGCCGTGCGCCTCGTTCCCGACCTCGAACTGGTCCGGCCGCTGTCGGCGACGCGCGAGCAGCTCGAGTGCGCGCACACCGCGGCCTATGTCGACGC
>CAXTDA010000100.1:0-10696 GCA_964242935.1 uncultured Burkholderiaceae bacterium
AACGCCTTGAGCACACTCGAACTCTCGCTGCTGTTCCTCCTCGCGGCCGTGATCGGCGTCGTCGGCTTTCGCATCCTGCACCTGCCGCCGATGCTCGGCTACCTCGTCGTCGGCATCGTGATCGGACCGCACGCGCTCGCGTTCGCGGCCGATCTCGAGGGCACCCGGCATCTCGCCGAGTTCGGGGTCGTCTTCCTGATGTTCTCGATCGGCCTCGAGTTCAGCCTGCCGAAGCTGTACGCGATGAAGCGGATCGTGTTCGGGTTCGGCTTCGCGCAGGTCGCGCTGACGATCCTGGTCGCGGTCGGCGGGGCCTACGCGCTGACGCGGTTCGCGCCGCACCTCTTCGGCGTGCCCGGCGGCGCGGCGCTGCTCGCGCTCGGCGGCGCGCTCGCGATGTCGTCGACGGCGATCGTCGTCAAGATGCTGACCGAGCGGATCGAGCTCGAGTCCGAGCACGGGCGTCGCATCGTCGGCGTGCTGCTGTTCCAGGACCTGGCGGTGATCCCGCTCCTGATCGTCGTGCCGGCGCTCGCGTCGCCGAGCGGCGAGCTGACGCAGACGCTGCTGATCGCGCTCGCGAAGGCCGCCGGCGTCCTCGCGCTGCTGCTCTACTTCGGCCAGAAGCTGATGCGCGGGTGGTTCACCGTCGTCGCGCGGCGACGGTCGCAGGAACTGTTCATGCTGAACCTGCTGCTGGTCACGCTGGGGCTCGCGTGGATCACCGAGCTGGCCGGCCTGTCGCTCGCGCTCGGCGCGTTCGTCGCCGGGATGCTGATCTCCGAGACCGAATACCGGCATCGCGTCGAGGAGGACATCGCGCCGTTCCGCGACGTGCTGCTCGGGCTTTTCTTCATCACGATCGGGATGCTGCTCAACGTCCAGGTCGTGTTGTCGAACATCGTTTGGGTGCTGGCCCTGTTCTGCGTGCCGGTGGTCCTGAAGCTGCTGCTGATCACCGGACTCGCGAAGCTGTTCGGCGCGAGCCCGGGCGTGGCGATCCGGACCGGCCTCGGCCTCGCCCAGGCGGGCGAGTTCGGCTTCGTGTTGCTGAACCTCGCCGGCGATCTGCGGATCCTCGATCCGCTGCTGCTGCAGATCGTGCTCGCGTCGATGCTGCTGTCGATGCTGGTCGCGCCGTTCCTGATCCAGTACAGCGAGCGGATCGCGCTTCGCGTCGCGTCGAGCGAGTGGATGCTGCAGTCGCTCGCCCTGACGCAGATCGCGAGCCGGACGATGGCCACGCGCGGCCACGTCATCGTCTGCGGCTACGGCCGGAGCGGCCAGAACCTCGTGCGCCTCCTCGACCAGGAGAGCATTGCGTACGTCGCGCTCGACCTCGATCCCGACCGGGTCAGCAACGCGCAGGCCGCCGGCGACTCGGTCGTCTACGGCGATGCGACCCGCCGCGAGGCCTTGACAGCGGCCGGCATCCAGCGCGCCGCGGCGCTGGTCGTGACCTACGCGGAGACCGGCGCGGCCGAGAAGACGCTGCACTTCGCGCACGAGCTGGCGCCCGACCTGCCGGTCATCGTGCGGACGCACGACGACAGCGACATCGACCGGCTGAAACGCGCGGGTGCGACCGAGGTCGTCCCCGAGATCATCGAGGGCAGCCTGATGCTCGCGTCGCATGCGCTGGTTCTCCTCGGCGTGCCGGTCGACCGCGTGGCGGCGCGGCTGACCGAGGCGCGCGACTCGCGCTACCGGATGCTGTCGGGCTCGTTCCACGGCGCCGACGACGCGCACAGCGAGACCGACGACGCGCGTCACGTGCGCATGCGGTCGGTGACGGTGCCGGCCGGGAGCCACGTCGTCGGCCGGACGCTGGCCGAGATCGGCATCGACGGCCTCGGGGCGGCGGTCACCGCGATCCGGCGGCGCGGCATCCGCGGCGTCGATCCGGCGCCCGATGCACGGCTGATGGCCGGCGACGGCGTCGTTCTGCGCGGGTCGAACGAGGCGCTGGCGCTCGCCGAGCAGCGCCTCTCGGAACGCCGCCCGCCGAAGGTCCGGTGACGGATCCGTCGCAGCGCGGACGGGGTCGGACGCGATCCTGCAGGATGCGCTCGTTATAATCGCCGGCTTGACATCCTCTGCTTCCTCGATGACCGGTCCCGCCACGCCCGTCCCGGACGGCCCGCTGGTCGACATCACGGATCTCCATTTCTCGTACGGCAGCCGCCCGATCCTCTCGGGTGTGACGATGCGTTTCGGCCGCGGCAAGGTGATCGCCGTGATGGGCGGTTCCGGATCGGGCAAGACGACGATCCTGCGACTGATCGGCGGGCAGCTGAAGCCGAGCGCGGGCGCGGTGCGCGTCGACGGCCAGGAGATCGGTGCGCTCGGCGAGCGCGCGCTGTATGCGGTTCGTCGCGGGATGGGGATGCTGTTCCAGTTCGGCGCGCTGTTCACCGACATGAGCGTGTTCGACAACGTCGCCTTCCCGCTCCGCGAACACACCGACCTGCCGGACGAGCTGATCCGCGACCTCGTGCTGATGAAGCTGAACGCGGTGGGCCTGCGCGGCGCGCACGCGCTGATGCCGCGCGAGATCTCGGGCGGGATGGCGCGTCGCGTCGCGCTCGCGCGGGCCATCGCGCTCGATCCGCAGCTGATCCTCTACGACGAGCCGTTCGCGGGACTCGACCCGATCTCGCTCGGCGTCACCGCGAACCTGATCCGCTCGCTGACCGATTCGCTCGGCGCGACGTCGGTCCTCGTGACGCACGACGTCGCCGAGTCGCTGGCGATCGCCGACTACGTGTACTTCATCGCGTCGGGCAAGGTGGCCGCGGAAGGGACGCCCGACGCGCTCTCGAAGTCGACCGATCCGTTCGTCCGGCAGTTCGTCGACGGCGCGCCCGACGGCCCGGTGCCGTTCCACTACCCGGCGCCATCGTTCGCGGCGGACCTCGGCCTCGACCGGATGGAGGCCACGCGATGAACGCGCTCGCCTCGATCGGCGGCTGGACGATCGGCTGGATCCGGAACGCCGGCAACGGCGCCCGCTTCTTCGGTGCGGTGGCGCTGCGGACGCCGAAAGGGCTGCTGCGTTTCGGGCTGGTCCGCGACCAGATCCATTTCGTCGGCAACTACTCGGTCCTGATCATCGCGGTGTCGGGCCTCTTCGTCGGCTTCGTGCTCGGCCTGCAGGGGTACTACACGCTGCAGCGCTACGGCTCCGAGCAGGCGCTCGGCCTGCTGGTCGCGCTGTCGCTGGTCCGCGAGCTCGGGCCGGTCGTCACCGCGCTGCTGTTCGCCGGCCGTGCCGGGACGTCGCTCACGGCCGAGATCGGCCTGATGAAGGCCGGCGAGCAGCTGTCGGCGATGGAGATGATGGCGGTCGACCCGGTGGCGCGCGTCGTCGTGCCGCGCTTCGTCGCCGGGGTCATCGCGATGCCGATCCTCGCCGCGCTGTTCTCGGCGGTCGGGATCATCGGCGGCTACCTCGTCGGCGTGCCGCTGATCGGCGTCGACGAAGGCGCGTTCTGGTCGCAGATGCAGGGCGGCGTCGACGTGTGGCGCGATGTCGGCAACGGCGTGATCAAGAGCGTCGTCTTCGGCATCGCCGTCACGTTCATCGCGCTTCGCACCGGCTACGAGGCGAGCCCGACGCCCGAAGGCGTGGCGCGCGCGACGACGCGGACCGTCGTCGCCGCGTCGCTGACCGTCCTCGGGCTCGACTTCATCCTCACGGCACTGATGTTCAGCGGAAGCTGAAAGGAATTTCCATGCAATCGAAAACCATCGACGTCTGGGTCGGCCTCTTCGTCGTCGCCGGCATCGCCGCGCTGCTGTTCCTCGCGCTGAAGGCCGGGAACCTCGCGTCGTTCTCGACCGAATCGACGTATCGCGTCGTCGCGCGCTTCGACAACATCGGCGGCCTGAAGCCGCGCGCGCCGGTCAAGAGCGCCGGCGTCGTCGTCGGGCGGGTCGCAGCGATCCGCTTCGACGACAAGACGTACAACGCGGTGGCCGAGATCGATCTCGAGACGCGATACAAGTTTCCGAAAGATTCTTCTGCCAAAATACTGACCTCCGGCCTGCTGGGCGAGCAGTATCTGGGCCTCGAGGCGGGCGGCGACCAGGCCATGCTCGCGGCCAACGATCGGATCACCAGCACCCAGTCGGCGGTGGTGCTCGAGAACCTGATCAGCCAGTTCCTCTTCAACAAGGCCGCCGAAGGCAGCGCGGACTCCAAGGACAAGCAATGAAGACCGACAGGCCCCCTTCCGCGTTCGCGATGTCGTCGGCCGGTGCGCTCGTGCGTCGGCTGGTGCTGTGCCTGCTGGTGGTCGCGACCGGCGTCGTCACCGGATGCGCATCGACGCGCTCGGCGGTCGACTCGGTGCGGACGGCCGCGAGCGAGATGGACCCGTTCGAGTCGGTCAACCGGGTCATCTACACCGTCAACGACAAGGTCGATCGCGCCGTGCTGAAGCCGCTGGCCCAGGGCTACGAGTTCGTTCTGCCGGTGCAGGTGCGGTCCTGCGTCTCCAACGTCTTCGGCAACATCGGCGACGTGCCGAACTCGCTCAACAACTTCCTGCAGGGCAAGTTCCGCGACGGCGGCTCGGATATCTGCCGGGTCGGCGTCAACACCACGGTCGGCGTGCTCGGCTGCTTCGACATCGCGACCCGGTGGGGCTTCGAGAAGCACAACGAGGACTTCGGCCAGACGCTCGGGGTCTGGGGTGTCCCGTCCGGGCCGTACGTCGTCCTGCCGCTGTTCGGTCCGAGCACGGTCCGCGACGCGTCGGCGCTGCTGGTCGATTCGCAGCTCGACCTGACCCGCTACATCAACGACATCCCGGTACGCAACATCTCGTACGGCGTCCGGCTCGTCGACAAGCGCGCCGCGGCGCTCGACACGACCAACTTCATCGACAACGCCGCGCTCGATCCGTACGTGTTCGTCCGCGATGCGTACCTCGCGCGACGCCGCAGCCTGGTCCTCGACGGCAGGTCGCCGCCACCGACGACCGACACGCAAGGCGGCGACGCGGCGCAGCCGACGACCGGCGGCCAGACCACCGGGAAGCCGAAGTAGGCGGTCCGCCGGTCCAGCCTTCGGCGCTGTCATCCGATCGGACCGCCGACCTGTTAATGGGGGCTGCGCGCTTTCGTCCGGTCGGATGGAACGCGTCCCCCGCGACACCGTCGAAGCGGCCGGAATTGCCGGTCGATCGAGAACAATGGAGATAGCTATGACAAGCCCGTTCGTGGACTTGCAAACGTGGTTCGGCATGCGCCGTCGCATCCTGCTCGGTCTGTTGGCGTCGATGGCGCTCGCCGTCGGCGGCCCGGCGGTCGCGCAGACGATGACGCCCGATGCGCTGGTCAGGAAGGTGACCGAGGACGTGCTTGCCACCGTGAAGTCCGACTCGGAGATCAAGTCGGGCAGCGTCTCGAAGATCCAGTCGCTGGTCGAAAGCAAGGTGCTGCCGTACGTCAACTTCCAGAAGATGACAGCCAACGCGGTCGGTCGCAACTGGTCGCAGGCGTCGCCCGAGCAGCAGAAGGAGATCAGTGACCAGTTCCGTCAACTGCTTGTCTACACGTACTCGGGCGCGTTGACCGACGTCAGCGACCAGCGCGTCGAATATCGGCCGTTCCGTGCCGATCCGGCCGACACCGTGGTTCAGGTCGACACGCGGGTCGTCAACCCGCGCGGCGGCGAGCCGATCCAGCTCAACTACAAGCTCGAGAAGACCGGCGCCGAGTGGAAGATCATCGACGTCAACGTGCTCGGCGTCTGGCTGGTCGAGAACTACCGCAACTCGTTCCAGCAGGAAGTCAGCAAGGGCGGCATCGACGGGCTGCTGAAGTCGCTGACCGAGAAGAACCGGTCGCTCGCGGCCAACAAGAAGCGCTGAACGGATGCACCGCCTGCCCGCCGCGGTCACGATGGCGAACGCATCGGCGAGCCTCGCCGAGCTGTGTCGCGCGATCGATGCGGGCGAGACCGAAATCGACCTCGCGTCGCTCGCCCATTCCGACTCGTCGGCGGTCGCGGTGCTGCTCGCCGCGGTCCGGCATGCCCGCGGGTCGGGCAGGACCCTGCGACTGACCGGCGCGCCGACGTCGCTGCAGGCGCTCACAACCCTCTACGGCGTCGAGTCGCTCGTCGCGCTGAGCGCCGACGCGCCGGTCGCGACGGCCCGCGCGGCCTGACCGTCCCGGTCGGCTCGGGCGCCGCCCGCATCGGGCGGCCTATAATCGCGCCCTCCCGTTTCCGCTCCGTTTCCGGGCGCCGGCGTCAGCGGCGCCCCACCGCCTGTTCCGTTCCCCCATGCCGGCCGCCATCCAGCTCGACAACGTCCAGAAGCGCTACGGCGCGCTGCAGGCCCTGGCCGGGGTCGCGTTCGCGATCGAGCAGGGCGACTTCTTCGGGCTGCTCGGCCCGAACGGCGCCGGCAAGACCACGCTGATCTCGATCATCGGCGGGCTCACGCGGGCCGATGCCGGGGTGGCCCGCGTGCTCGGTCACGACGTCGTGACCGAATACCGGGCGAGCCGGCGCCTCCTCGGCGTGGTGCCGCAGGAGCTGGTATTCGACCCGTTCTTCACGGTGCGCGAGACGCTGCGGATCCAGTCCGGCTACTTCGGCCTGTCGAAGAACGACGCGTGGATCGACGAGATCATGCACGAGCTCGACCTGACCGCGAAGGCCGACGTCAACATGCGCGCGTTGTCGGGCGGCATGAAGCGCCGCGTGCTGGTCGCGCAGGCGCTGGTCCACAAGCCGCCGGTGATCGTGCTCGACGAGCCGACGGCCGGCGTCGACGTCGAACTGCGCCAGACCTTGTGGCGCTTCGTCGCCCGGCTGAACCGCGAGGGCCACACGATCGTGCTGACGACGCATTACCTCGAAGAGGCGCAGGCGCTCTGCAAGCGGATCGCGATGCTCAAGCAGGGGCGGGTCGTCGCGCTCGAATCGACCGCGTCGCTGCTCGCCCGCTTCGACGCGGCACAGCTGATCCTGCACTTCACGCGCGGCCGCCTGCCGGAAGGGCTGGTCGAACGCGCGGTCGAACCCGAGTCCGCGCGGACCGCAGACCGCGTCGCGTTGCGGCTGACGGCCGCCGCCGACGTGGAGCCGATCCTCGCCGCGTGTCGCGCGTCGGGTGCCGAGGTCGACCAGGTCGCGATCGAACGCGCGGACCTCGAGGACGTGTTCGTGCAGATCATGAACGGCGCGCGCGGCAACGCCGAGCCCGCGTCGTCGACCGCCCTCGTTCACTGACCGCGATGAGCGTGCCTTCCGACGCGTTGCCGACGGTGCTCGATGCCGGGTCGCCGCGCGCGCCGCAAGGCGCGGAGCTCGGTCGACTGACCGGCTTTCGCACGCTGTTCTACAAGGAGTCGCTGCGCTTTTGGAAGGTCGGCTACCAGACGGTCGGCGCGCCGATCCTGACCGCGGTGCTGTACCTGATGATCTTCTCGCACGTGCTCGAGGACCATGTGAAGGTGTACGGCCACGTCTCGTACACCGCCTTCCTGATCCCCGGCCTCGTGATGATGTCGATGCTGCAGAACGCGTTCGCGAACAGCACGTCGTCGCTGATCCAGTCGAAGATCAGCGGCAACCTGGTGTTCGTGCTGCTGACGCCGCTGTCGCACCGCGAGGTGTTCGCGGCGTACGTGCTGGCGTCGATGGTCCGCGGGCTCGTGGTCGGGATCGGCGTCCTCGTCGTCACGCTGTTCTTCGCGGTGCCGGACTTCGCGGCGCCACTCTGGATCGTCGCGTTCGCACTGCTCGCGACCGCGGTGCTCGGCACGCTCGGCCTGATCGCCGGCGTGTGGTGCGAGAAGTTCGACCAGGTCGCCGCGTTCCAGAACTTCCTGATCATGCCGGCCACGTTTTTGTCCGGCGTGTTCTATTCGGTCCACTCGCTGCCGCCGTTCTGGCAGGCCGTGTCGCACGCGAACCCGTTCTTCTACATGATCGACGGTTTCCGCTACGGCTTCTTCGGCGAGTCCGACGTGTCGCCGTGGACCAGCCTCGCGATCGTCGGCACGACCTGCCTCGTACTGGTCGCCGCGACGCTCCGGCTGCTCGCGAGCGGCTACAAGACGCGGCACTGAACGCGCCGCGGGGCGCCGGGCCGCGACGGTTCCGGCGCGCGATCCCTCACAGCGACATCAGCCGAAAGGCAAGACCATGATGACCAAGGAACAGATCCGGGACCTGATCGCGGCGCGGATCGACTGCACCGAGATCGACGTGCGCGGCGACGACGGCGCCCACTTCGAGGCGACCATCGTCGCGGACGCGTTCGCCGGCAAGTCGCGCGTCGCGCGCCATCAGCTGATCTACGCGGCGCTCGGCGACCACATGAAGGAAGCGATCCACGCGCTGTCGTTCAAGACGATGACGCCCGACGAGCGAGCCGCCGGGCGTGGATAAACTCGTCGTCACCGGCGGCCGCCGTCTCGACGGCACGGTCACGATCTCGGGCGCGAAGAACGCGGCGCTGCCGATCCTCGCCGCCGGCCTGCTGACGGCCGACGCGCTCGAGATCGCGAACCTGCCGACGCTGCACGACGTCGGCACGATGCTGCGGCTGCTCGAGCGGATGGGGATGAAGGTCGAGCGCGACACCGACCGGGTCGTGCTGCGGGCCGATTCGATCACCGCGCTCGAGGCGTCGTACGACCTCGTCAAGACGATGCGCGCGTCGATCCTCGTCCTCGGGCCGATGCTCGCGCGGTTCGGCGAGGCACGGGTGTCGCTGCCGGGCGGCTGCGCGATCGGCCAGCGTCCGGTCGACCAGCACGTCAAGGGCCTGCAGGCGATGGGCGCGACGATCACGGTCGAGCAGGGCTACCTGATCGCGCGAACCGACCGCGCGAGCGGGCGCCTCAAGGGCGCGCGGATCGTGACCGACATGGTCACCGTGACCGGCACCGAGAACCTGATGATGGCCGCGACCCTCGCCGAGGGGACGACGGTCATCGAGAACGCGGCGCGCGAACCCGAGGTCATCGACCTCGCGGAGGTCCTGGTCGCGATGGGCGCGCGCATCGTCGGCGCCGGGACCGACCGCATCGTCGTCGACGGCGTCGAGCGGCTGCACGGCGCACGCCACGCGGTGATGCCCGACCGCATCGAGACCGGCACCTTCCTCTGCGCGGCGGCGGCCACCTGCTCGCGGCACGGCGGCGACGTCGTCGTGCAGGGGGCGCGTCCGCGGACGCTCGACGCGGTGCTGGACAAGCTTCGCGAGGCCGGCGTCACGCTCGACTGCGACAGCGACTCGATCCGCGTCCGGGCGAACGGCCACGCGCTCGTCGGCGCCAATGTGCGCACCTCGGAGTACCCCGCTTTCCCGACCGACATGCAGGCGCAGTTCATGGCACTCGACTGCATCGCGGACGGCACGAACCGGGTGACCGAGACGATCTTCGAGAACCGCTTCATGCACGTGCAGGAACTCGGCCGCCTCGGCGCCGCGATCGAGATCGAAGGCAACACCGCGATCGTCAAGGGCGTCGCTCGCCTGTCGGGCGCGACCGTGATGGCGACCGACCTCCGCGCGTCCGCCGGCCTCGTCATCGCGGCGCTCGTCGCGGAAGGCGAGACGACGATCGACCGCATCTACCACCTCGACCGCGGCTACCAGGCGATGGAGACGAAGCTGACCGCGCTCGGCGCGACGATCCGCCGGGTCGCGGGATGAGCGAAGCGCGATGCCCGAGTCCATCGTGCTGACGCTGGCGCTGTCGAAGGGCCGCATCATCGCCGAGACGCTGCCGCTGCTGGCCGCGGCCGGCGTCGAGGTCGCGGAGGATCCGGACACGTCGCGAAAGCTGATCCTGCCGACGTCGAACCCCGCCTTGCGGATCATCGTCGTCCGCGCGTCCGACGTTCCGACCTACGTCGAATACGGCGCGGCCGATCTCGGCGTCGCCGGCAAGGACGTGTTGCTCGAACACGGCGACGGGCCCGGCAGCGGCGGCCTCTACCAGCCGCTCGACCTCGCGATCGCGCGCTGCCGGATGGCGGTCGCGGCGCCGCGCGGCTTCGATTACGCGAGCGCGGTGCGCCAGGGCGCCCGCCTGAAGATCGCGACCAAGTACGTGCGGACGGCACGCGAACACTTCGACATGAAGGGCGTCCACGTCGACCTGATCAAGCTGTACGGCTCGATGGAGCTCGGCCCGCTCGTCGGGCTTGCCGACGCGATCGTCGACCTCGTGTCGTCGGGCGCGACGCTGGCCGCGAACGATCTCGTCGAGGTCGAGACGATCCTGCCGATCTCGTCGCGGCTGATCGTCAACCAGGCCGCGATGAAGCTGAAGCGCGAGGCGATCGCGCCGCTGCTGGCCGCGCTCGAGCGGGCGGTCGTCGCACGCCACGCGGTGCCCGCATGAACAGCCGTGACCCCGCTCCGCTCGTCCGTCGCCTCGACTCGTCGGCGGACGGCTTCGACGCCGAGCTCGCGTCGCTGCTCCGCTTCGACACCGACGACGACTCGGCCGTCGACCGCGCCGCGGCGGCGATACTCGCCGACGTCCGTCAGCGCGGCGACGCGGCGCTGCTCGAATACACGCGTCGCTTCGACCGGGTCGAGGTCGATGCCGCGGCCGCCCTCGAGATCTCGAAGGCGGCGATGGCCGCCGCGCGCGCCGGCCTGCCGGCCGCGCCGCGCGTCGAATCCTTCCGCCTTCTCCCACAGCGCCACGAAGG
>CAXTDA010000101.1:0-8179 GCA_964242935.1 uncultured Burkholderiaceae bacterium
CGTGATCCACGACCACGACGACGCCCGCGCGCTCGAGATCCTCCGCGCCGTGTACGCGGCGCTGCCGGAAGGCGGCGTCCTGCTGCTTGCCGAGCCGATGTCCGGCACCCGCGGTGCCGAGCCGATGGGCGACGCGTACTTCGGCATGTACCTGCTCGCGATGGGGAGCGGCCGGCCGCGCACGCCCGCGGAGCTCGAGGTCCTGCTGCGGCGAGCGGGATTTCGTCGCACGCGGATGGTCGCGACGACGCTGCCGCTGCAGACGCGGCTGATCGCCGCCGAACGCTGATTCCGCCTTCGCGGACAAGCGATCGGCGCGACGCCGCATCGAACATCGGCCGACGACGTCAATATAAGTTGACACTTTTATCCGTAAGCATAAGATGACACCTTGCCTCCGCCTTCCCGTACACGTCACCACCGCATGAACAGCCACGCCGTCGTCTTCCAGCAGCCGGAGCGCCTCCGCCTCCAGTCGCTCGACCTGTGCGAGCCGGGGGCGGACGACGTCGTCGTCGACGTCCATCACAGCGGCATCAGCACCGGCACCGAGAAGCTGTTGTGGACCGGGCGCATGCCGCAGTTCCCGGGCATGGGCTATCCGCTGGTCCCGGGCTACGAGTCGGTCGGCGTCGTCTCCGCCGTCGGCGACCGCAGCGGTCACCGCATCGGCGATCACGTGTTCGTGCCCGGCGCGCGGTGCTACGGCGACGTGCGCGGCCTCTTCGGCGGCGCGTCGTCGCGCGTCGTGGTGCCGGGCGACAAGGCGCTCGCCATCGACGCCGCGTTCGGCGACGACGGCGTGCTGCTCGCGTTGGCCGCGACGGCCTATCACGCGGTGGCGGCCACGTCGCAGGGCGTCGTCACCGCGCCGGAGCTGATCGTCGGGCACGGCGTGCTGGGCGGGCTGAGCGGGCGTAGGCGGGGCGCGGCGGGGTCCGGGCCGCCGACGGTCTGGGAGACGAACCCGGTGCGCCGCGCCGGCGCGACCGGCTACGCGGTGGTGCATCCCGACGACGACCCGCGCCGCGACTATCGCGCGATCTACGACGTCAGCGGCGACGCGTCGTTGCTCGACCGCCTGATCGCACGGCTCGCGAAGGGCGGCGAGATCGTGCTGGCCGGTTTCTACAGCGATCGGCTCGGCTTCGATTTCGCGCCGGCGTTCATGCGCGAGGCCCGCATCCGGACCGCGGCCGAATGGCAGCGCCCGGACCTGCTCGCGGTCCGCGAGCTGGTCGAGACCGGACGCGTGTCGCTCGCCGGCCTGATCACGCATCGCGAGAGCGCCGAGCGTGCGGCCGATGCATACCCCACCGCGTTCGACGACGCGACCTGTCTCAAGATGGTCCTCGACTGGAGAGCCTGCTCATGACGCTGGCCGAAGCACTACCGGCATCGCCGGCCGCACCGGTCGCCACCTCGTCGATCAAGTTCGTCGAGCGGCTGCGGAGAGAAGCGGCGATCGAACCCGACGCCGTGGAAGACAAGTCGCACTCGCCGGCCGCGAAGACGACGCAGATCATCGCGATCTACGGCAAGGGCGGCATCGGCAAGAGCTTCACGCTTGCGAACCTGAGCTACATGATGGCCCAGCAGGGGAAGAAGGTCCTGCTGATCGGCTGCGACCCGAAGAGCGACACGACCTCGCTGCTGTTCGGCGGCCGCGCCTGCCCGACGATCATCGAGACGAGCTCGAAGAAGAAGCTCGCCGGCGAGGCCGTGCAGATCGGCGACGTCTGCTTCAAGCGCGACGGCGTCTACGCGATGGAGCTCGGCGGACCCGAGGTTGGCCGCGGCTGCGGCGGGCGCGGGATCATCCACGGCTTCGAGCTGCTCGAGAAGCTCGGCTTCCACGACTGGGGCTTCGACTACGTGCTGCTCGACTTCCTCGGCGACGTCGTGTGCGGCGGCTTCGGCCTGCCGATCGCGCGCGACATGTGCCAGAAGGTCATCGTCGTCGCGAGCAACGACCTGCAGTCGCTGTACGTCGCGAACAACGTGTGCTCCGCGGTCGAGTACTTCCGGAAGCTCGGCGGCAATGTCGGCGTGGCCGGCATGGTGATCAACCGCGACGACGGCACCGGCGAGGCGAAGGCGTTCGCCGAGCACGTCGGCATCCCGGTGCTGTCGGTGATTCCCGCGAACGAGGACATCCGCCGGAAGAGCGCCAGCTACGAAATCATCGGCCGCCCCGAATCGCCGTGGGGCCCGATGTTCGCGGAGCTCGCGGCCAACGTGCATTCGTCCGAGCCGATGCGACCGCGGCCGATGACGCAGGACGCGCTGCTGAACCTGTTCTCGGCCGCGTCGGTCGGCCGGGACGTCGTGCTCGAACCGGCCACGACGTTCGACATGTGCGGCAAGAGCGAAGTCGTCAAGGAAACGCTCGAAGTCGTCTACGACGAAGTCTGAGCAGCCAGCGAAGATGAACACCGTCATCCCCATCGTCCCGCTCGCCGTGCCGACCGCCATCGAAGGCGACGGCATGGGCTGCCACTCGGGTGGCGAGGCGATGCTCGCCGCCGCGAAGTCGGCAGGCAAGTCCGACGTGCTCGAGCAGTACGCGAAGGACTATCCGCGCGACGCCAAGGCCGGTCCGCACGACCAGCCGCAGAGCATGTGCCCGGCGTTCGGATCGCTGCGCGTCGGCCTCCGCATGCGCCGCACCGCGACGATCCTCTCGGGCTCGGCGTGCTGCGTCTACGGACTGACGTTCACGTCGCACTTCTACGGCGCGAAGCGCAGCGTCGGCTACGTGCCGTTCAACTCCGAGTCGCTCGTCACCGGCAAGCTGTTCGAGGACATCCGCGAGGCCGTCCACCAGCAGGCCGATCCCGCGAACTACGACGCGATCGTCATCATCAACCTGTGCGTGCCGACCGCGAGCGGCGTGCCGCTGCAGATCCTGCCGAAGGCGATCAACGGCGTCCGCATCATCGGCATCGACGTCCCCGGCTTCGGCGTGCCGACGCATGCAGAAGCGAAGGACGTGCTGGCCGGCGCGATGCTGAAGTACGCGCGCGGCGAGGCCGAGCAGGGCCCGGTGCAGGCGCCGCGGGCGGGGCGCACCGACAAGCCGACCGTCACGCTGCTCGGCGAGATGTTCCCGGCCGATCCCGTGATCATCGGGATGATGCTCGAGCCGATGGGCCTCGCGGCCGGACCGGTCGTGCCGACCCGCGAATGGCGCGAGCTGTATGCGGCGCTCGACGGCTCGGTGGTCGCCGCGATCCATCCGTTCTACACCGCGAGCATCCGCGAGTTCGAGACGGCCGGTCGTCCGATCGTCGGCTCCGCCCCGGTCGGCCGCGACGGCACCGCGGCCTGGCTGCAGGCGATCGGCACCGCTGCCAACGTCGCGCAGGACCGGATCGACGCGGCGAAGAACCGCATGTTGCCCGCGATCACGGGCGCGCTCGCGAAGATGCCGATCAAGGGTCGCATCACGCTCTCCGGCTACGAGGGCTCGGAACTCCTCGTCGCGCGGCTGCTGGTCGAGAGTGGCGCGGACCTGCGCTACGTCGGGACCGCATGCCCGCGGACGGCCTGGAGCGCCGACGATTGCGCCTGGCTCGAGGCGAAGGGCGTGCACGTGCAATACCGCGCGTCGCTCGAGCAGGACCTCGCGGCGATGGACGAATGGAAGCCCGACCTCGCGATCGGCACGACGCCCGTGGTGCAGGCCGCGAAGCAGGCGTGCATCCCGGCGCTGTATTTCACGAACCTGATCTCGGCGCGGCCGCTGATGGGACCGGCCGGCGCCGGCTCGCTCGCGCAGGTCGTCAACGCGGCGATCGCGAACAAGCATCGCTTCGAGACGATGCGCGATTTTTTTGCCGGGGCCGGCCAGGGCTACGCGGCCGGCGTGTGGGAAGGTGTGCCGAAGGACCGTCCCGAATGGAAGGCCTTCACGCGGCACCAGGTCGAGAAGCTCGCGAAGAAGCGCAAGGCCGAGGAGATGGTGTGATAGCCAATTGCGCCTTCCCAAGCTTCGTCGTTCCCGCGCAGGCGGGAACCCAGCGTCGTGGCACGTGCGAGAGCAACGCCACTAGGTTCCCGCCTGCGCGGGAACGACGGTATCTCGTGGCGGAGCGGACCTGATGTTCGTCATCGATCACGATCGTGCCGGCGGCTACTGGGGCGCCGTCTACGTCTTCACCGCGATCAAGGGCCTGCAGGTCGTGATCGACGGCCCGGTCGGCTGCGAGAACCTGCCGGTGACGTCGGTGCTGCATTACACCGACGCGCTGCCGCCGCACGAGCTGCCGATCGTCGTCACGGGCCTCGCCGAAGAGCAGCTCGGTCGCGAAGGCACCGAAGGCTCGATGCGCCGCGCGCATGCGACGCTGGACCCGGACCTGCCGTCGGTCGTCGTCACCGGATCGATCGCGGAGATGATCGGCGGCGGCGTGACGCCGCAGGGCACGAACATCCAACGCTTCCTGCCGCGGACCATCGACGAGGACCAGTGGCAGTGCGCGAACCGCGCGATCTACTGGCTGTGGTCCGAGTACGGGATGCGGAAGGTGCCGGCGCGGAAGCCGTTCGCCGAGCGTCCGGCCGGAGAGAAGCCGCGCGTCAACCTCATCGGGCCCGCGTACGGCACGTTCAACATGCCGAGCGACCTCGCCGAGATCCGTCGCCTCGTGCAGGGCATCGGCGCCGAAGTCAACATGGTGTTCCCGCTCGGCAGCCATCTCGCCGACGTGTCGCGCCTCGTCGAGGCCGACGTCAACGTCTGCATGTACCGCGAGTTCGGGCGGATGCTCTGCGAGGCACTGGAGCGGCCCTACCTGCAGGCGCCGATCGGCCTCCACAGCACGACGAAGTTCCTGCGGTCGCTGGGCGAGCTGCTGCACGTCGACCCCGAGCCGTTCATCGAGCGCGAGAAGCACACGACCGTCAAGCCGATCTGGGACCTGTGGCGCTCGGTCACGCAGGACTTCTTCGGCACCGCGAGCTTCGCGGTCGTCGCGAACGAGACCTACGCACGCGGCATCCGGCACTTCCTCGAGGACGAGATGGGGCTGCCGTGCAACTTCGCGGTGTCGCGAAAGCCCGGCGAGAAGACCGACAACGCGGCGATCCGCCAGCTCTGCAAGGACAAGCCGCCGCTGGTGATGTTCGGCAGCTACAACGAGCGCATGTACCTCGCCGAGAGCTCTGGCGGCGCCATGATGAAGCCGACCTACATCCCGGCATCGTTCCCGGGCGCGATCATCCGCCGCCATACCGGCACGCCGTTCATGGGCTACGCCGGCGCGACCTACCTGATCCAGGAGTTCTGCAACGCGTTGTTCGACGCGCTGTTCCACATCCTGCCGCTCGGGACCGACCTCGACCGGATCGAGCCGACGATGGCCCGGGTGGCCGGGGAGGCGAGCCGGCCCTGGGACGACGACGCGCAGACGCTGCTCGGCGAGCTCGTCGAAAGCGAGCCGGTGCTCGTCCAGATCTCCGCTGCGAAGCGGTTGCGCGACCGCGCGGAACGCGACGCGCGCAACGCCGGCGAGGCCCGAGTCACCGCCCGCCGCGTCGCCGATGCGCGCGAAGCGTTGCGGACCGGGGAGCCGGCATGAAGTCGCTCGTCCGGTCCATCGATCACCTGCCGTTCGTCGAAGGACGGCCACACATTTGTCGAGGCGGCGTGCCGCAGCGACGGGTCCCTGTCGCGCGGGCATGCGCGGTGACGGCCGACAGGCCACTTTCAAGGAGTCATTCATATGCTTGCGACTAGAGAGGGCTCGCTGTCGGGCCTCACGGAACAGGAGGCGAAGGAGTTCCACGGCATCTTCATGACGAGCTTCATCGGCTTCACCGCCGTGGCCGTCGTGGCGCACATCCTCGTCTGGATGTGGCGTCCCTGGCTGTAGAAGTTTCGAAGGATCGGAGGGGAAGGCGATGAAGAAGATGGCGAACCAACTGGCAAGCGGACAGACGGGCAATGTGCAGGCGGCGGCACCGGATCACGATTCGGCGGCCTTCTTCGGCATCTTCCTCGTCAGCTTCATCGTGTTCCTGACGATCGCGCTCTGCGCACAGATGGTGGCTCTGCCCTGGCGGTCCTGGCTCCCCGGAGCCGAAGGTCAGAAGTCGCTCGTCGGCGGCGTCAGGACGTCGGTCTACACGTTCATGTCGTACCTCAATTAGGAGTTCGCAACATGTGGAGAATCTGGCTGTTATTCGACCCCCGTCGTGCACTGGTGGGTCTGTTCACGTTCCTGTTCGCGCTCGCGCTGCTGATCCATTTCATCCTGCTCAGCACCGATCGTTTCAACTGGCTCGATGGCCCGCACCGGGGCCGGACCGTGGCGGGGCAGACCTCGTCGCAAATGGCACCGACGCCGGCCTCCGTGCCGTCGAAGCAGTAGCGGTCGTCCGCAGTGTCGGGAACCGGGCGGGGCCTCGCGCCCCTTCCGGTTCACCAGGAATCGATGCATCGCTCGAACGGTTCGCCGTCCGTGCGGTGAAGAACGAGGGCAGTCGGGGAGTACGGCCATGGCCATGCTGAGTTTCGAACGTAAGTACCGGGTACGCGGCGGCACGCTGATCGGCGGCGACCTCTTCGATTTCTGGATCGGGCAGTTCTTCGTCGGCTTCTTCGGTGTCACCGCCGCGTTCTTCTCGGTGGTCGGCACGCTGCTGATCATCTGGGGCGCGTCGCAGGGACCGACCTGGAATCTCTGGCAGATCAGCATCGCGCCGCCCGACCTGAGCTACGGTCTCGGCATGGCGCCGCTGATGGAGGGCGGGCTGTGGCAGCTGATCACGATCTGCGCGATCGGCGCGTTCGTGTCGTGGGCGCTCCGCGAGGTCGAGATCTGCCGGAAGCTCGGCATCGGCTATCACGTGCCGTTCGCCTTCAGCGTCGCGATCTTCGCGTACGTCTCGCTCGAGGTGATCCGGCCGCTGCTGATGGGCGCCTGGGGCCACGCATTCCCGTACGGGATCATGAGCCACCTCGACTGGGTCTCGAACACCGGTTACCAGTACCTGCATTTCCACTACAACCCGGCCCACATGCTGGCCGTCAGCTTCTTCTTCGCGACGACCTTCGCGCTGTCGTTGCACGGCGCGCTGATCCTGTCGGCGACCAATCCGCGGAAGGGCGAGACGGTCAAGACCGCCGAGCACGAGAACACGTTCTTCCGCGACACGATCGGCTACTCGATCGGCACGCTCGGCATCCACCGGCTCGGTCTCTTCCTCGCGTTGTCGGCGGGGTTCTGGAGCGCGGTCTGCATCATCATCAGCGGCCCCTTTTGGACCCGCGGATGGCCCGAGTGGTGGACCTGGTGGCTGAACCTGCCCGTGTGGCGGTAATGCGGTCGAGCGAGCGAAGCTGAAGCGAACGGGGAGCGAGGACCATGCCATTCGAATACCAGAACCTTTTCACGACGGTCGTGGTCTCGACGCCGTCGGAGCCCGGCGTCAGTCTCGGGCGCGACGACGGCGAACGCGGATTCAAGCCGGCGCATTTCCGTCTGCTCGGCAAGCTCGGCGATGCGCAGCTCGGGCCGATCT
Organism: uncultured Burkholderiaceae bacterium; assembly: GCA_964242935.1. Classification (GTDB taxonomy): domain Bacteria; phylum Pseudomonadota; class Gammaproteobacteria; order Burkholderiales; family Burkholderiaceae_D; genus CAHJXF01. The sequence continues at coordinate 7,528 of CAXTDA010000101.1, forward strand.
ACCTCGGATGGTTCGGCATCGCGTCGCTGATGTGCTTCTTCGTCGCGTTCGAGATCGTCGGCCTCAACATGTTCGCGTCGGTCAACTGGGATCCGGTGCAGTTCATCCGGCAGTTGCCGTGGCTCGCGCTCGAGCCGCCGCCGGCGAAGTACGGCCTGTCGATCCCGCCGCTGAACGAGGGCGGCTGGTGGCGCATCGCCGGCTTCTTCATGACCGCGTCGGTGCTGCTGTGGTGGGTGCGCATGTATCGCCGGGCACGCGCGCTGAAGATGGGGACGCAGGTCGCGTGGGCGTTCGCCGCCGCGATCTGGCTGATGCTAGTGCTCGGCTTGATCCGGCCGGTGTTGATGGGCAGCTTCTCCGAGGCGGTACCGTTCGGCATCTTCCCGCACCTCGACTGGACCGCCGCGTTCTCGATCCGCTACGGCAACCTGTTCTACAACCCGTTCCACATGCTGTCGATCGTCTTCCTGTACGGAGCGACGCTGCTGTTCGCGATGCACGGCGCGACGATCCTCGCGGTCAGCCGCTTCGGCGGCGAGCGCGAGATCGAGCAGATCGTCTTTCGCGGCACCGCGTCCGAACGGGCCGCGCTGTTCTGGCGCTGGACGATGGGCTTCAACGCGACGATGGAGTCGATCCACAAGTGGGC
>CAXTDA010000101.1:8279-10656 GCA_964242935.1 uncultured Burkholderiaceae bacterium
GCCGAGTTCGACAAGAACCAGCCGCCGCAGATCACGCCGACCGCGTCGCCCGACGGACCGAAGGCGGGCGCCCTCTATCAGAACGTCAAGGTGCTCGGCGATCTCAGCGTCGGTCAGTTCGCCGCGCTGATGGTCGACATGACGAACTGGGTCTCGCCGGCCCAGGGTTGCACCTACTGCCACGTCGGTGCCAACTTCGCCGACGACTCGCTCTACACAAAGCAGGTCGCGCGGCGCATGGTGCAGATGACGCAGCACATCAACAACGACTGGAAGGGACACGTCCAGAACACCGGCGTGACCTGCTACACCTGTCACCGCGGCAACAACGTGCCGACGAACATCTGGTACCGGTCGACCTATCGCGAAGACGCGCCGGGGATGCTCGGCAACAAGGCCGGGCAGAACTCGCCGGCGTCGCAGATCGGTTACGCGTCGCTGCCGAACGATCCGTTCACGACCTACCTGCAGGGCGGCAGCGAGATCCGCGTCATCAGCACCTCGGCGCTGCCCGAGGGGCCCGGACCGTCGATCAAGCAGGCCGAGTCGACCTACGGCTTCATGATGCACATGTCGCAGTCGCTCGGCGTCAACTGCACGTATTGCCACAACAGCCGGTCGTTCGCGTCGTGGGAGTCGAGCGCGCCGCAGCGGGCCATCGCTTACTACGGCATCCGCATGGCGCGCGAGTTGAACAACGACTACCTGAATTCGCTCGCCGGCGTGTTCCCGGCAATGCGGCTCGGGCCGACCGGCGACGTGCCGAAGCTCAACTGCGCGACCTGCCACCAGGGTGCCTACAAGCCGCTCTACGGCGCCGACATCCTGCACGGCTATCCGGGCCTGACCGGCGGCGTCAAGGCGATCGTCTCGGCCGGCGCCACGCCGCCGACCAACGCGGCCATCTCGGCGCCCGCGGTGTTCTTCGCGGTCAACTCGGCCGAGCTGCCGAAGGAAGCGGTCGACACGCTGCAGGGCGTGGCCGATTCGCTGAAGGAGAACGCGACGGCGAAGGTGACGTTGTCGGGTTTCCATTCGGCGTCCGGCGACCCGGCGCAGAACGACGAGCTCGCGAAGCGGCGTGCGTTCGCGGTCCGCGATGCGCTGGTCGCGGCCGGCGTGGCGGAAGACCGCATCGTCCTCGAGAAGCCGCAGCAGACCGAAGCCAACGTCTCCGGCGAAGACCCGCAGGCGCGTCGCGTCGAGGTCTCGCTGCTGCGCTGAACGGAAGGGTCTAGTGCGAGGCGGTCCGGTCGGCCGCCTCGCATCGGCCGTGCGGCACCGCCTACTTCACCGTCGAGACCGCCTCGGCGATGTTGCCGGTGAACGCCACATAACGCTGCTGGCGCTCGGCCAGCGTCCCCTTGCTCGCGGCCATCACGTTGCGGCAATAGGCGCCCGACAACGTGGTCACGATATCGGTCCTGCCGACCTTCGGATGGCGGACCCGATAGTCGCGCACGAGGCGGTTGGCGGCGTCCTGCTTCGGATCTTCGGCGAGCGCCTTCACCTCGTTCAGCGTCGCGCCGTCGAGCGCGGTGGTCGGCGCGCTCGGACAGACCAGCGCCGACTCGACCTTCGCGTTGTCGAGGTCGACGTAGCGCGCGAGATGGCTCACCACCGACGTGTCGGCCCGGCCGGCGCCCTGGTTGCCCCAGGTCGTCCGCACGTAGTTGACGACGTCCGACACCTCGCCTGCCGTGAAGACCTGCGCGAACGCCGGCATCACGCCCCACGAACCGTGCGGCTCGAAGCCCTGCAGCACCGCGCGGATCGCGGTTTCCGGCGACTTGCCGGCGACCGACGACGCGCCGGCGAGCGCCGGGGCCACGCCCGCGACCCCCTTGCCGTCGGCGCCGTGGCACGCGACGCAGTTGTCCGCATAGAGCGCCCGACCGCTCGCGCGCTCGGCCGCCGTCACCGGCCGCTTCGTCTTCGGTTCGGTGTCGGCGGTGCCGCTCACCTGGTGCTTGAGGTAGATCGCGATCGCGCCGAGGTCGCCGTCGGCGAGCTGGCTGGTACCGAGGTCGATGGTCTGCTGCATCGGTCCGACGGCCGCGTCGTTCTTGTCGTTGTGCCCGGTCTTCAGGAACGTCACGAGCTGCTGCTCCGACCAGTCCTTGATGCCCGAGTACCGGCCGCCGCTGATGTCCGGCGCGAACCAGTGGTCGATCACGTTGCCTTGCAGGGCCTGTCCCTTCTTCGGGGCCATCGCGAAGTTCGTCGGCGAGTGACAGGCTTCGCAGTGGCCGAGTCCCTGGACCAGATAGGCGCCGCGATTCCACTCGGGCGACTGCGACGGGTCCGGAACGTACCGGCCCTGCTTGAAGTACATCGCCTGCCATCCCGCGATGCCGAGCCGCACGTTGAACGGGAA
>CAXTDA010000102.1:0-10621 GCA_964242935.1 uncultured Burkholderiaceae bacterium
GCTCGAGATCCAGCAGCGCGCCGCGGCCGCGCAGCGCGACCGCCACGCGCTCGACGACGCGGCGCGCGACGTCTACGACGCGGCGGTCCGGCGTCTCGAGTTGCACGTCTTCCTGATCCGCCTCGCGATCACGCTCCCGCCGCTCGCGATCGCGGCGTGGCTGTTCGTGCGCCATCGGAAGTCGAACGCGTGGCCGTTCGTGTGGGGCTTCGTCTTCTTCGCGGCGTTTACCTTCTTCGTCGAGCTGGTGCCGTACCTGCCGAGCTACGGCGGCTACGTGCGGTATGCGATCGGCATCCTGGTCACGGTCGCAGTCGGTCGTTACGCGATTCACGCGATGCAGCGCTACCTCGAGCGGCAGCGGCTCGCCGAGCAGCAGAGCGAGGCGGTGCGCCGGAAGTCGCTGTCGTACGAACATGCGATCAAGAGCGTGACCGCGGGCATCTGTCCAGGCTGCGAGCGCGGCTTCAAGGTCCACGAAGGGCAGACCAACTTCTGCATGCATTGCGGCATGAAGCTGTTCGAGGACTGTCCGGTCTGCACCCAGCGGAAGAACGCGTTCTTCCATTACTGTCCGAGCTGCGGCGCCGACAAGCCGCCCGCCGAAGCGGTGCCCCCGGACGCTCGTATCGTGACGCCGGTCGCCTGATGGCTCGCGACCGCGGAGCCGGCTCGAGCGGACCGGCGTGGCGTGGGACGCGCGACGGCGACTCGCTCGCGCGGGCGGTCGAGCAGTCGGTGGACCTGGTCGACCACGATCCGCGTTGGCACGCCGTCTTCGAAGCCGAACACGCGCGGCTCGTCGCGCTGTTCCCCGGCGTGTTCGCGGAGATCGCCCACATCGGCAGCACGCCGGTCGCCGACCTTCGCGCGAAGCCGATCGTCGACCTGATGGCCGGGGTCTCGTCGATGGAAGCGGCCCGTGCGCTCCACGATCCGTTGTGCGATCACGGCTATGCGATGTCGGACGAGCTCAACCGCGCGCTGACCGATCGCCAGTTCCTGATGCGTCATGCCGACGGACGCCGCACTCATCACCTGCACATCGTCGTCCACGAGTCGCAGGCCTGGCACGACCGCGTCGCGTTCTGCGCGCTGCTGCATGGCAATGCGGACCTGCGTCGTCGTTACGAACGACTGAAGATGGACCTCGTCGCCCGGCATGCCGAGCAGCGCGACGCCTACACCGAAGGCAAGTCGGCCTTCATCGAGGCCGCGATCCGGGGCTGCCGGACGACCCTGGCCGACCGATCGACCGAATGACGCGAGATGACCGAACCCGCGATGACCGAACCCGCCGACGCCGAATACCGCCTTCACTGCTTCGCCCAGTCGGGCAACGCGTACAAGGTCGCGTTGATGCTCGAGCTCGCCGGGGCCGACTGGACTGCGACCTGGGTCGACTTCTTCCGCGCCGGCACGCGCGACGCCGCGTTCCGGGCGAAGAACGCGATGGCCGAGGTGCCGGTCCTCGAGCACGCGGGCCGCACGCTGTCGCAGAGCGGGGCGATCCTCGACTACCTGACCGGCACGCTCGGGCGCTTCGGTCCGGCTTCCGACGACGAGCGCCTCGAGATCCTCCGGTGGACGCTCTGGGACAACCACAGGCTGACGGCGAACATCGCGACGCTCCGCTGGCTGATCAACTTCGCGCCCGAGTCCGTGCGCGACCCGGCCGTCGTCGCGTTCCTCCGCGGCCGCGCCAAGTCGGCGCTGAAGACGCTCGACGGGCATCTCGGCGACCGGCGCTACGTCGTCGGCGAGCGCCTGACGACCGCCGACCTCTCGCTCGTCGGCTACCTGTACTTCCCGACCGAGTTCGGCGTCGCGTGGAGCGACTACCCGGCGGTCGGCGCGTGGACCGAGCGGATCGCCGCCGAGCCGGGATGGAAGCATCCGTACGACCTGATGCCGGGCCACCCGCTGCCGGACCGGGCCGCGTGACCGGGGCGGCCGACCTCGATCGCCGAGGCGGCCGGTGCGGATCGCATGGCATCGATCGTGCGACAGGATTAGGATCGCGTCATGACGACCGTCCGGTCGTCGTCTTCCGCCTTCCCATGTTGAACAGTCTCGACCCGACGCAGATCGTCGCCCTGGCGGCCGCCCTCGGCTGGGCGAGCGGCATCCGCCTGTACCTGGTCCTGTTCGCGGTCGGGATGGTGGACCGGCTCGGATGGATCGCGATGCCCGAGGGATTGCATGCGCTCGCGCATCCGCTCGTGCTCGCGGCGTCGGGCCTGATGGTTCTCGTCGAGTTCTTCGCCGACAAGATCCCGTGGGTCGACAGCGTCTGGGACACGGTGCATACGTTCATCCGGGTGCCCGCCGGAGCCTTGCTCGCGGCCTCGGCGATCGGCGCGCTCGATGCGCATGGCGGCACCGCCGGGACGCTCGCCGCTGCGATCGTCGGCGGGTCGCTCGCGGCGGGCGCGCACCTGACGAAGAGCAGCACGCGGGCGCTCGCCAACACGTCGCCCGAACCGTTCAGCAACCTCGGCCTGTCGCTCGGCGAGGACCTCATCGTGCCCGGCGGCCTCGCGCTCGCGGTCCTTCATCCGTACGTGTTCTTCGCGTTGCTGCTCGTGATGCTGATCGTTGCGGCCTGGGTCGTCCCGAAGATCTGGCGCTTCATCCGGCGCCTCGTCGGCCACACGCCGCAGGCCGCGCCGCACAGCGCGCGCTGACGCCGAACGTTTGACCGATCCGCTTCGCATCGTCTTCTGCGCGCCCGGGGCGAACCCGGCGCCCTGGCTGCACGGGCTCCGCGCGCTGCTGCCGGAGGCCGACATCGCGGCGTGGACCGCGACGGCACCGATGCCGGGCGCGCGCTACGCGATCGTGTGGACGCCGCCCGATGCGTTCTACGGTACCCAGCCGGCGCTGAAAGTCCTCTTCAACCTCGGCGCCGGCGTCGACGGGCTCTTGCGCTCGTCGGCGCTGCCGGCGGACGTCCCGCTGATCCGGCTCGAGGACGCCGGCATGGCGTCGCTGATGGCCGAGTACGTCGTCCATGCCGCGGTCCGCCACGCGCGCGAGTTCGACCGGATGGCGCTCGATCGCGCGGCCGGTCGCTGGGCGCCGCGAAAGCCGACCGAGCGCGCCGACTATCCGGTCGGCGTGATGGGCGCCGGCGCGCTCGGCGTCCCGGTCGCCCGTGCGCTCGCCGCGAGCGGCTTCCCGGTCGCCGTCTGGTCGCGCTCGCCGAAGCCGGTCGACGGCATACCGGTGTTCGACGGCGCCGGGCGGCTCGACGCCTTCCTGGCGGCGACGCGGATCCTCGTCTGCCTGCTGCCGCTGACGCCCGACACGGAAGGCATCCTCGACGGCGTGCTGTTCGCGAAGCTGAAGCCCGACGCGTACGTGATCAACGTGGCACGCGGTCGCCATCTGGTCGACGCGGACCTGCTGGCGGCGATCGTCGACGGCCGCGTCGCCGGCGCGACCCTCGACGTCTTCCGCGAGGAGCCGTTGCCCGCGTCGCATCCGTTCTGGGCGGAGCCGCGGATCACGCTCACGCCGCATTGCTCGGCGCTGACGCAACGGAACGCCACGCTCGCGCAGATCGCCGACAAGATCCGCCGCCTGGAACGCGGCGAGGCGGTGACCGGCGTCGTCGATCGCGCGCGCGGGTACTGAGATCGAGTGGGCTCAGTGCAGCGGATCGTGTCCCCAGTTCATCAGCGAGTAACGCCAGCGGCTCGACTCGACGTCGCCCGACGGTCGCTGCGCGAGATGCCGATGGACATAGCCGATCACCTTCCGCATGTGCGCGTAGTCGCCGACGGTCAGCGACCCGCTGTCCTTGCCGAGGAGGCGGACGATGCGCCGCCCCGAGCGGTGTCCGACCGATTCGGGGCCGCCCGCGGCCGTGCCGGTCTCGCCGTCCTTCGCGCCGACGACGTGCGACTCCTTCGTCTTCAGCCAGCGTTCGATCGCGTCCGCCGGCATGTTGACGACCTTCCGGAACTCGCGGTCGATCGCGTCGTGGTCGTCGGGCGCCGGCGCGCCGGCCTTCTTCGCGGTGGCCATGCTCACTCCTCGCTCGTCAACGTCGCCGTGGGTGGTCCGGGATCGTTCGTCATGTCACTCCTCGATCGATGGTCGATGAAAGCATCGGGTTGAACCGCTCGCGCCCCGACGAACCGGTCCCGTCGCCCTGTATCTCCATCTGCACGATGGACGCGACGGCGGGGACGGCCGACGAGCGTGTCGCGGGTGGCCTCTGTGCCGGCTGCGGACGCACGCTCGACGAGATCGTCGAATGGGGCAACGCGTCGAACGAACGGAAGCGCGCGATCCTCGACGCGGTGGCCGCACGCCGGCCCGCCTGAACGATCGCCGTCAGGGCAGCGCGGCATCCTTCGCGGGCTCGTCGATCGTGACGCCGTTGTGCTCGGCGCGAAAGCGCTTCGACATCTCGTAGGACTGCTTCCGCGCCCGCATCACCGAGCCGAGCGGACGATGGGCCGCGATGCCGTGCCAGGGGCTGAACGCGAGCTTGTCGTCGACGGCGACCGAGCGTCCGTGGGTCCACGCCGGCTGCGGATCGGCGACGAGCCGGGCGACCGCGACGTACGGGCTTTCTTCCTCGGGCCACTCGACCGACGCGTCCTCGACCGGCATCTTGTCGAGGTCGGTGCACAGCTGCGCGCGGAGCTCCCACTCGCCGCCCTGCGTCGCGAAGAAGTCGACCACTGCACCGCGGAGACCGTTCGGCTTGCCGTCGAGGTCGACCTCGGCATCGGTCAGCGCCTTCAGCCCCGCGGACGCCGGCGCGATCGACAGCTTCGCGATGTAGTCGCCGTAGAGCACCGGCACCTGCGTGTAGTAGGTCTCGCCGAGCACGTTGGTCTCCGGATGGCCGCCCAGCGCGAGCAACGTCGGGCTCTTGCCGCCGAGTGCCTCGACGACCTTCTCGACGCCCTGCAACGCGGTCGACAGCGCCTTCTTCAGGCCGGGCGCCTTGTCGGTGGTCCCGGCGAGCAGCTTCAGCGTGCCGAGGAACTTCTTCGCGTTCGGCGCGTTGAACGCCGGGCCGTTGACCATCACGAAGTCCTGCGTCGTCGCCCCTTCGGAACCCGGCAGGCGTGCGCCGTCGACGCCCATCACCTTGATCGAGAGGCCGCGCGGCGTCGACACGTTGTCGTCGAGCAGGTCGCCCGGAATCGCCGAGTAGCGCATCACGACGGGATAGGTGCCCGGCCGCGCGAACAGGCCCTGCGCGAGGTGTGCGGGCAGGCCGTCGGACACGACCAGCCGCGCTTCGAGCAACCCGTGGCTCTTCGCGTGGACGCTGCGGATCGCATGGCCGCCGTCCGCGTAGGTCGTCTGCTGGATCTTCGTCATCGTCTCGACGATCTGCCGGACCGTCTCGTCTTCGTCGTCGTCGATCACTTCGACCGAGGCGTCGTAACGAAGCGGGACGACGTGCGGGGGCGTGCTGGACATGGGTTCTCCGGTGGTTGCGGGAAGCGCCTGCCTTTTCAGGCGAGCGGAACGGCGATCTTCGTCAGGCGGATCGGGATGGCTTTCGCGGCGGGGACCTTGCTCTCCTTCGCGTGATGCGAGAGCGCGAGCAACGGGTTGCATTCGGGGTAGTAACCGGCGACGCAGCCGCGCGGGATGTCGTACGGCACGATCCGGAGCGCATCCACGGTGCGCACGATCCCGTCGTCGGTCACGGCGTCCGCGCGCACCAGGTCGCCGTCGGCCAGCGCGAGGCGGGCGAGGTCGTCGCGGTTCATCAGCAACACCCGTCGCGAACCCTCGATGCCGCGGAAGCGGTCGTCGAGGCTGTAGATCGTCGTGTTGAACTGGTCGTCGCTGCGGATCGTCGTGAGGCGGAGGACGTCGTCGCCGCCGACCGGCAGGTCGCCGTCGGTCTCGAGCGTGGTCGGCACGATGAAGTTCGCCTTCCCGTTCGCGGTCTGCCAGTTGCGGACCCGCGCCGGGACCGGCCGCGGGAATCCGCCCGGCGTGTCGAGCCTGGCGTTGAAGTCGTGGAAGATCGCAGGAAACGTCAGCGCGATCGCGTCGCGGATCGCGCCGTAGTGGTTGGCCCACGTCCGCCACGGCACCTTCGGATTCGGCGCGAGCGTCGCCTCGGCGAGCGCGGCGACGATCGCGACCTCGGATCGCAGCGTCCCGGCGGCGGGCTTCACCTGGCCGCGCGACGCGTGCATGCAGCCGGTGCTGTCCTCGATCGACACGATCTGCTCGACACCGAGCTGGCGATCGACCTCGATCCGGCCGAGGCACGGCAGGATGTACGACACCTCGCCATGGATCAGGTGGCTGCGGTTGAGCTTCGTCGAGATCTGCACCGACAGCCGGAGCGCGGGCCACGCCGCCTCGATGCGTTCGGTGTCGGGGACGGCCCGCACGAAGTTGCCGCCGAGGCCGACGAAGGCCCTGACCTCACCGGACAGGATGCCTTCGCAGGCCTCGACGGTATTCAGCCCCTTCTTCAGCGGCGGTTCGAATCCGTACAGTTCGCGCAGCTTCGCGATCGGTGCGAGCTCGGGCTTCTCGGTGATCCCGACGGTCCGCTGGCCCTGGACGTTCGAGTGCCCGCGGACCGGACAGATGCCGGCGCCGGGCTTGCCGATGTTGCCGCGAAGCAGCAGCAGGTTGCAGAGCATCTGCACGTTCGTCACGCCTTCGCGATGCTGCGTCAGCCCCATCCCGTAGACGCCGATGACCGCCTTCGCCTGACGGTACACGCCGGCCGCCGCCTCGAGGTCCGCGCGCGACAGTGCCGACTCGCGTTCGATGTCGTCCCACCGCAGCGCGCGCACGCTCGCGGCGAAGTCGTCGAAGCCGTGCGTGTGCTCGGCGATGAAGTCGGCGTCGACGACGCGTTCTCCGCCGGTTGCGATCGCGTCGTCGTCGGCTTCGACCAGCAGCTTGCAGATCCCGGTGATCGCCGCGATGTCGCCGCCGCTTCGCACCTGGTGATACTGCGTGCTGATCTGCACGGGTCGGTTGGTCAGCATCTCGCCGATCGACTGCGGGTCGACGAAGGTCACGAGCCCTCGTTCGCGTAACGGGTTGAACGTCACGATCTCGATGCCGCGCTTTCGCGCGTCGCGGAGCTGGTGGAGCATCCGCGGACTGTTCGTCCCGACGTTCTGCCCGAAGAAGAAGATCGCGTCGGTGTGCTCGAAGTCGTCGAGCCGCACGGTGCCGATCGGCACGCCGATCGTCTTCGGCAGCGCGACCGAGGTGCTCTCGTGGCACATGTTCGAGCTGTCGGGCAGGTTGTTGCAGCCGTAGAGCCGCGCGAACAACTGGTAGAGATACGACGTCTCGAGCGACGCGCGCCCCGACGTGTAGAACACGACCGACTCCGGCTCGAGCTGCTGCAGCTCGCGACCGATCTCGGCGAACGCGTCGTTCCACTCGACCTCGGCATAGCGGTCGGTCGATGCATCCCAGCGCATCGGGACGGTGAGGCGCCCGATCGCCTCGAGGTCATGGTCGCTCCATGTCCTGAGCGACGCGACGCTGTGGTCGGCGAAGAAGTCGACGTCGACCGTCTTGCTCGTGATCTCCCACGCGGTCGCCTTCGCGCCGTTTTCGCAGAACTCCGCCGGGTGCGGATGCGCGGGCTTCGCCCAGGCGCAACTCACGCACGCGAAGCCGCCGGGCTTGTTCTGTTGGCGCAGGACGGCCGGGGCGCTCAGCGCCACGCCTTCCTTCAGCAGGATCGCCGAGACTGCGCCGAGCGAACCCCAGCCGCCCGATGGATGACTGCGTTCCTCGCTGTTCGGTGCTGCATCGGTCGAACCGACCGTCGACGATTCGTCCACCATGCTCCCGATAGGTAAAGTTCGCTCGTCATAGTAACGTTCCCGGTTCGGCGCACGGTCGGCGTGCCGCTCGGTTTCGTACCCGGCGGGCGCGTCCGGTGCGCTCCTTCCGTCATCCGATAAGCTCGGGCTCGCGTCCTACAGACCGGCGCATTCACGATGAAAAGCCTCGACTGGTACTTCGATTTCATCTCGCCGTATTCGTATCTGCAGAATGCGGTACTGCCGACGGTGGCGGGACACGTCGTCGTCCGGCGCCGGCCGGTCCTGTTCGCCGGGCTGCTGGCGCACTGGGGACAGCTCGGTCCGGCCGAGATCGCGCCGAAGCGTGAGTGGACGTTCCGCCACTGCACCTGGCTCGCCGCCCGCCACGACATCCCGCTCGCGATGCCGACGATGCACCCGTTCAATCCGCTGCCGCTGCTCCGCCTGTCGACCGCGCTCGGCGACACGGCGGCCGTCGTCGATCGCTTGTTCGCGTTCGTGTGGCGCGATGGCCACGTACCGACCGACCGGCCGGCCTGGGACGCACTGCTCGACGAGTTCGCCATCGACGAGTCGGCGCTGACGACGGCAGCCGTCAAGCAGGCGCTTCGCGACGCCGGCGACGACGCGCTCGCAGCGGGCGTCTTCGGCGTCCCGACGGCGGTCGTCGACGGTCGGTGCTTCTGGGGGTTCGAAGCGACCGGGATGCTGATCGACCATCTGAACGACGTCCCCGCGATGCACGGCGCGGCGATGGACGCCGCGGCGCGGCTGCCGCTCGGCCCGATGCGGCCGGGGATCGGGCGAGCGGCGGCATGAACGGTCTCGACGATCCGGGGCCGATCGTGTTCCCGCGGGGGATGCAGGTCTTCGAGCGCGGCTGGCTGTCGTCGAACTGCGTGCTCTTCGAGGACGACAACGGCGCGACGCTGATCGATTCGGGCTATGCCACGCACGCCGAGCAGACGCTCGCGCTCGTCCTGCACGCGCTCGAACGCCACGCGAATCCGAAGCTGCGGCGCCTCATCAACACGCACCTGCACTCGGACCATTGCGGCGGCAACGCGCTGCTCGCGCGGCGCACGCGCTGCGAGATCGTCATCCCCGAGGGCAATTCGTTCGGGGTCCGCAACTGGGACCAGCGCTTCCTGTCGTTCGAGGCGACCGGTCAGCGCTGCGACCGCTTCGACTTCACCGACACGGTCTCGCCCGGCGACGTCCTGACGCTCGGCGGCCAGGAATGGGAAGCGCTCGCCGCGCCGGGGCACGACGTGGACTCGCTGATGTTCCATTGCGAGGACGAGGGCATCCTGGTGTCGGGCGACGCGATCTGGGAGGACGGCTGCGGCGCGATGTTCCCGACGGCGAATCCGAAGACGCTCGGCGAGGACTTCGCGGCGGCGTTCGAGACGCTCGAACTCGTCGAGTCGCTCGACGCGCGCGTCGTCGTGCCGGGACACGGTCGGCCGTTCACCGACGTCGATGGCGCGCTCGATCGCGTCCGCAGCCGCTTGCGGCGCCTGTCGGCCGATCCCGCGCGGAACGGCCGGCATGTCGTGAAGGTGCTGCTCAAGTACCGACTGCTCGCCGACCGCCGGATGTCGCTCGACACGATACGGGCGATGTTCCGCGAGGTGCCGGCGATCGTCCACGCGAACCGCGACATCCGGCTTCCCGCGCACGTCCTCGCCGACCGGACGATCGACGACCTGGTCCGCGTCGGTGCCGCGAGACGCGAAGGCGACTGGCTGCTCGACGCGTGAGGTCGATGCGCGATACGATAATTCCGCGTCGTATCGAACCGGAGTCGAACCCATGCCGCTTTCCCTCAACCGCCTCGCCGCCGCGGCCATCGCGGCCACCCTCCTGTCGATTGCCGGACCGGCGTTTGCCCACCACGGCTGGAGCGACTACGACGGCGACAAGCAGATGACGCTGAAGGGCCGCATCAAAAGTTCCAGCTACGAGAATCCGCACGCCACGATCACGCTCGACGCCGACGGCAAGACGTACACGGTGGTGCTGGCGCCGGTGTCGCGGATGGAATCGCGCGGCGCGTCGCGCGAATCGGTCGCGGTCGGGAAGGACGTCACCGTGGTCGCCTACCCGAGCCGGACGCATGCCGGCGAACTGCGCGCCGAACGCATCCTGGTCCCCGACGGATCGACCGAGAAGACCGTGGAACTGCGTTGATGCGCGGGGTGCGCTCGCTGCCGACGGATGCCCGTCGTTCCCGCGCAGGCGGGAACCCGGCGTCGTCGCTCGGTCTTGGTCTCGTTCGCGCATTCCTCCTGTTCTTCGCGGTAGCGGCCGGTGTCGCCGATGCGCATCACGCGTGGAACGAGATCGACACGGCGAAGTCGCTGACGCTGACCGGCACGATCCGCTCGCTGAAGTGGGAGAACCCGCACGCGAGCCTGATGTTGCGGACCACCGATCGCGATGCCACGGTCGACTGGATCGTGCAGATGAGCGGTCCGGCACGGATGGAGAGCCGCGGCCTCACCGAAGCCGCGATCGCGGTCGGCAAGGTCGTCACGATCGTCGCGTCGCCGGCGCGCGGCGACGCGCATGTCGTGCGGGCCAACCGCATCCGTGCCGACGACCGCGAGTATGTCCTCTACTGACCCGGCCGGCCCGACCGCGCGCCGCGCGTCGTGATCGACGGTCCCGCGGGGCGCCTCGGCCAGGCGATCGCGACGAGTCCGCTCGGCACGGCCCTTCGCGAGTCGGTGTGGGTCTATCCGACCGTCGAGACGATCCACATCGTCGGTCTGGCGCTGCTGTTCGGATCGATCGTCGTCGTCGACCTGCGGCTCCTC
>CAXTDA010000103.1:0-5068 GCA_964242935.1 uncultured Burkholderiaceae bacterium
TTGGCGGCGGCGACGACCAGCACGTACGGGATCAGCGCCGCGATCCGCTCGAGGAACACCAGTCCGACCAGGCCGCCCAGGACGATCGACGAGCTCGAGATCGATGCGTAGGCGACCGCGCGCGCCTTCGGGACGTGCGCGTTGACGAGCACGATGAAGTCGCCGATCTTGTGCGGCACCTCGTGCGCGAGGATCGACAGCGTGGCCGCGACGCCGACCCAGGGACCGGCGAGGAACGCACCGGCGATCACGATGCCATCGGAGAAATTGTGGACGGCGCTGCCCACCAGCACGAAGACGCCGCCGCGACCCGCTTCGTGCGCGTCGTGCCCGTGCGCATGCTGATGACCGTCGCCCTCGAAGTGGTGGCTGTGCCGGTAGACCGCGATCTTCTCGAGGAAGAAGAAGCCGAACAGGCCGGCCAGCATCACCGCGCACAACTTGCGGACCGACACGCCGGAACCGAACGCCTCGGGGATCAGGTGCAGGAACGCGGTCGCGAGCAGGATGCCGATCGAGAAGCTGACCATCCGCTGCACAAAGCGGCCGAGCAGCCGGAACGACAGGAACGCGGCCAGCGCGATGCTGATCGCGCCGACAGCGAAGGTCGACGCGATCGTCGCGGCAGTCGTGGGCAGCATGGTCCGTGGGTGGCCGCAAAAAGAACGGCCGCGCGATGCGGCCGTTGTCGTTGGATCGGCGCGGGCTCAGGCGACGCCGTGCGCCTTGAAGAACGCGAGCATCTTCGCCCACCCGTCCTCGGCATCGGCCTTCGAGTAGCTCGGCCGGTAGTCCGCGTTGAAGCCGTGCTGCGCGTCGGGGTACACGACGATGCGCGAATCGGCCGCGACCGCCGGGGCCGACTTCAACGCCTCGGTCATCTGGTCGCGCGACTCCGCGGTGATCCCGGCGTCCTTGCCGGCGTAGAGGCCGAGGACCGGCGCCTTCAGCATCGCGACGCCGTCGATCGCGGTCTTCGGCTGCAGGTCGTTCGGCTTGCCGGCGAGCGGCCCGTACCACGCGACGGCCGCCTTCAGCTTCGCGCTGTGCTCGGCGAAGAGCCAGGTCTGACGCCCGCCCCAGCAGAAGCCGGTCGCCGCGACCTTCGATGCGTCTCCGCCGTTCTTCGCGGCCCATGCAACGGTCGCGTCGAGGTCGCCCGCAACCTGCGCGTCGGGCACCTTCGAGACGACGTTGGCGATCAGTTCGGGAATCGTCGGGTACTTGGTCGGATCCCCCTGCCGCGCGTACAGCTCGGGCGCGACCGCGAGATAGCCGAGCTTCGCGAGGCGCCGGCAGAGGTCGCGGATGTGCTCGTGCACGCCGAAGACCTCCTGGATCACGATCACCGTCGGCAGGTTGCTCTTGCCGGCCGGTTGAGCGCGGTACGCCGGCATCTGCCCGTCGGGCACCGGGATCTTCACTTCGCCCGCGTCGAGGCCGGCCGCATCCGTACTGATCGTCTGGGCGCTGACCGGCAGGACGGCGGCGGCGAACCCCGACCCGAGCGCGGTGACGACGAAGCCGCGACGCGTGAACGACGCGTTCGGCAACTGGCTCGCAACCTCCTGTTCGAGCAGACTCATGGTGGTCTCCTGTTGAGCGTCGAAGCGGGTTCGACAGCGGCAGGAGTGTAGATGCAATTCGACGGCCGGGCCGCCGTTGTGCGAGGACGCGCTGTGCTGTAATCCGCGAAGACCCGATGGCGCCGACCGAACCCACCCCGCACGCGACGACGACCGAGACTCCGGTCGCGGTGGTCGAGCTGCACGACGCGGCACCGGTCGCCATCACGCCGATGGCGATCTTCAAGGCGTTTTCAGCTCTGGCGTTGTCCGGCTTCGGCGGCGTCCTGCCGTTCGCGTACCGCGCGCTCGTCGAGAAGCGGAAGTGGCTCGACGCCCGCGAGTTCGCGAGCCTGCTCGCGATCGCTCAGGTCATGCCGGGGCCGACGATCTGCAACCTGTCGGTGATGATCGGCCAGCGCTACGCGGGCTTCGCGGGAAGCTGCGCCGCGCTCGCCGGGATGGTGCTCGGCCCGTCGTGCGTCGTGATCGCGCTCGGCATCGCCTGGCAGCACTACGGCGAGCTGGCGGCGGTCAAGCACGCGCTCGCCGGCATGTCGGCGGTCGCGATCGGCCTCATCTTCGCGACGGCCGTGAAGATGGGAATGAACCTGTTCCGGCCGGCGGCCACTGCATCGACGGTCGCGTCGCCCGAGGCGCCCGGCTACTGGACCGTGCAACGGCTCGTGCAGGTCGCGCTCTGCGTGCTCGGCTTCGTCGGGGTCGGCCTGCTGCGCTGGCCGCTGGCCGCCGTCGTTGCCGGCCTCGCGCCGATCGCGATCGGCACCGCGTGGCTGATGGATCGCTGAGCGATGGACGACGCCCTCGCCGACAGCCCGCTGTGGCTGCTGACCACGCACCTCGCGCTGTTGTCGTTCGCGGCGGTCGGCGGCGGCGTCATCATGCTCGCGCCCGACATCCATCGTTACGTGGTCGACGTGCACCACTGGATCGATGGCGAGCAGTTCGCGGCGGCCTATGCGATCGCGCAGGCGGCGCCGGGGCCGAACATGCTGTTCGTGACGCTGGTCGGCTGGCAGATCGCGGGATGGCTCGGCGCGTTCGCGGCGACCGCCGCGGTGATCGTGCCGCCGGCCCTGCTGACGTTCGTCGCGACGCGCGTCTCGAGCCGGCGGGCCGGCACCGTCGGTCGTTTCGGGAAGGCGGTCCGGAACGGATTGGCGCCGGTGTCGGTCGGACTGCTGCTCGCCGGTGTCTGGGTCCTGTTCGACACGACGGATCCGAACTGGCGGAAGTCGACCGCGGTCCTCTGCGCGCTCGCGGTGACGTTGCTGACGAGGATCAATCCGCTATGGCTGATCGTGGCCGGTGCCGTGGCGGGGATGGCCGGCCTGTTCGGTTGATCGATCGATCACGAGAGAACCGCATGACGATGAACGAGTGGGATCGGAAGCGCAGGTCGTGGTGGGGATCGGCGCTCATCGCCGGCTGCCTCGTGGCCGGCTGCTCGAGCACGCCACTGAACCCCAACCCACGCGCCGCGGAACCGTTGAAGCTCGCGACGGTGGACCTGCCGAAGTACATGGGACGCTGGTACGTGATCGCCAACATCCCGTACTTCGGCGAGAAGGACTACGTCGGCGGGCAGGCCGAGTGGTCCCTGCGGCCCGACGGCCGGATCGACGACGCCTACATCGGCCGGAAGGGCGGCTTCGATGCACCCGAGACGCGTCGGAGGTTCGTCGACACCGTGGTGCCCGACACCGGCAACGCGCACTGGCGCGTGCGCATCTTCTGGCCGATCTCGGTCAGCCAGCTGACGCTGTACGTCGACCCGATGTACCAGCACACGGTGCTCGGCTATCCCGACAAGAGCCTCGGCTGGATCTTCGCGCGGACGCCTTACATCACCGAAGCGAAGTACCAGGAGATGCTCGGCAAGCTGGAGGAACAGGGGTACGACGTCGCGCGGATCAAGCGCGTGCCGCAGCAGCGCGAGCAGGTCGGGAAGCCGGGGTTCCATTCACCGGGCGACAAGGACTAGCCGACCGCTCAGCGCGTGCCGCAAGCGACCGGACTCATCGCGAAGTCGACGCCGACCAGTCGTTCGCCGCGCATCCCTTCGATGCGCGCCTGCAGCGTGCCGTCCACTGCCTGGCGATAGACGATCCGCTGCGGGAACGGATGCGCGAGGTTCTCGAAGACGATCGCGTCGTCCCCGCCCGGCAGCGCGGCGAACGAGTCCTCGGGCTTGCCGAGCGGCTTCGACGTGAAGACGAGCCCGTCGCCGGTCGTCTCGATGCGCATCTGCTCGTAACCGGTGACGCGTGTCGCCGAAGCCGTCCGGCCGCTGCCGAGCATCAGCCCGCCGCGAGGCGCCATCCACTGCTCCTCGACCGTGCGGTCGTCGGTGCCGCCGCGCCAGCAGCCGGCGAGCCACGCGACGCGGTCGATCGCGGCGGCGTGCGCATCGGTGGCGACGACGACGGCGACCAACGCGCCGCGTGCAATGACGTCAATGCGCCTCATCCCAGTTCCTCCCGGCGCCGAGCTCGACCTCGAGCGGCACCTTCAGCTCGGCCACCGACGCCATCAATTCGGGCACCCGCGCGCGGATCAGCGGCAACTCGTCATCCGGCACTTCCAGCACCAGCTCGTCGTGCACCTGCATCACCATCCGCGTCGCGAGCGCCTCGCGTTCGATCCAGTCCTGCACCGCGATCATCGAGCGCTTGATCAGGTCGGCCGCGGTTCCCTGCATCGGCGCGTTGATCGCCGCGCGTTCGGCGCCGGCGCGGCGCGGACCGTTCGGGCTGTTGATCTCCGACAGCCACAACCGCCGACCGAACACCGTCTCGACATAACCGCGCGACTTCGCCATCGCGCGCGTCTCCTGCATGTACGCGGCGACGCCGGGATAGCGCATGAAGTAGCGGTCGATGTAGAGCTTCGCCGCGTCGCGCTCGATGCCGAGGTTGGCGGCAAGGCCGAACGCGCTCATTCCGTAGATCAGGCCGAAGTTGATGACCTTCGCGTAGCGACGCTGCTCGCTCGTGACCTCGTCGGGCGGCGTCTCGAACACCTCGGCCGCGGTGCGGCGGTGGACATCCTGATTGGTCGCGAACGCGTCGATCAGGCTCTCGTCGCCCGAGATGTGCGCCATGATCCGGAGCTCGATCTGCGAGTAGTCAGACGACACGATCGTCGAGCCTTCGGGCGCGACGAAGGCTTCGCGGATGCGGCGGCCTTCGGCGGTGCGGATCGGGATGTTCTGCAGGTTCGGATCGTTCGATGCGAGGCGACCCGTCACCGCGACCGCTTGCGCGTAGTTGGTGTGCACGCGACCGGTCGACGGGTTGACCATCGTCGGCAGCTTGTCGGTGTAGGTGCTCTTCAGCTTCGACAGGCCGCGATGGTCGAGCAGCACGCGCGGCAGCGGATAGTCGTCGGCGAGCTTCGCGAGCACGTCCTCGTCGGTCGACGGCGCGCCGCTCGCGGTGCGGCGGGCGCCCGGCCGCGTCCGCCCGTCGCACAGCCCCTCC
>CAXTDA010000103.1:5078-6913 GCA_964242935.1 uncultured Burkholderiaceae bacterium
GGGGGGGGTTGGGGGGGGTGGGGTCGACCGGCAGCTTCAGCCGGTCGAAGAGCACCTCGCCGATCTGCTTCGGGCTGCCGAGGTTGAACGGCTGCCCGGCGAGCTCGAACGCGCGCGTCTCGAGTTCGGCCATCCGCGCGCCGAGCTCGGCGCCCTGGCGATTGAGCAGGTCGGCGTCGATCAATACGCCGTTCCGTTCGATCTTCTGCAGCACGATCGAGGTCGGCAGCTCGATCGTCCGGTAGACGCTGTCGAGCGACGGCCGGGCAGCCAACGCCGGATACAGCGCGCGATGCACGCGCAACGCCAGGTCCGCGTCTTCTGCCGCGTAAGACGTTGCGACGTCGATCGCGACCTCGTCGAAGCCGATCTGCTTCGCGCCCTTGCCGCAGATGTCCTCGTACGTGACCCGGTCCTCGACGCCCACATGGCGCCGCGCGAGATCGTCGAGGCCGTGATTCCGGTGCGACTCGTAGACGTACGACTGCAGCAGCGTGTCGTGCTCGACGCCGGCGAGACGGACGCCGTGGTTCGCGAGCACGTGCGCGTCGTACTTCAGGTTCTGCCCGACCTTCTTCTTCGCCGCATCCTCGAGCCACGGCCGCAGCCGCGCGAGCGACTCGTCGAACGGCAGCTGCGGCGGTGCGGTCGCGTCCATCGATCGATGCGTCAGCGGCAGGTACGCCGCATGACCGGGCTCGACCGAGAACGACAGGCCGACGAGGCGCGCCTTCATCGGGTCGAGCGACGTCGTCGCGGTATCCAGCGCGGTGAGCCCGGCGGTGTCGATGCGGGCCAGCCACGCGTCGAGCGCGTCGGTCGTGAGGATGCTCTCGTAACGCCGCTCGACATCGGCGCCCGGCACGATCGGCGGCAGCGTCTCGTCGACGACGCCGGCAACCTGTTCTTCGCGCGTCTCGCCGGCCGCGTCGACCGCGGCGTCCTCCTGCGCGACCTCCTTCAACCAGGTCCTGAATCCATAGCGCTCGAACAGTTCGAGCATGACGTCGCGATCCTCCTCGCGCGGCACCAGCGCGCTGCAGATCGCCGGCACCTCGACCAGCGGGCAATCGGTCTTGATCGTCACGAGCTTCCGGCCGGTCGGCAGCCAGTCGAGCGCCCGACGCAGGTTGTCGCCGACCGCGCCCTTGATCTCGGCATTCCGCGCGACGATCGCGTCGAGCGAGCCGAACTGCGCGAGCCACTTGGCCGCGGTCTTCGGGCCGACCTTCTCGACGCCCGGGATGTTGTCGACCGGGTCGCCGACCAGCGTCAGATAGTCGACGATGCGGTCCGGCCCCACGCCGAAGCGGGCCTTGACGCCGTCGACGTCCATCACGTCGCCGGCCGCGTGCCAGCCGGTCGCCGACGGGACGCCGCGATTCATCGTGTTGATCAGCGTCACGTGTTCGTCGACGAGTTGTGCGAGGTCCTTGTCGCCGGTGGAGATCAGCGTACGCAGTCCGTCGGCCGTGGCGCGCCGCGCGAGCGTGCCGATCACGTCGTCGGCCTCGACCTCGTCGATCATCAGGATCGGCCATCCGAGCGCCTGCACGACCGCGTGGATCGGCACGATCTGGCGCACCAGATCGTCGGGCATCGACGAGCGCGTCGCCTTGTATTCCGGGTACCAGTCGTCGCGGAACGTGCGGCCCGGGGCATCGAATATCACGGCGCTATACTGCGCATCGATATCCTGCTTCAAGCGCCTGAGCATGGACACCATGCCGTAGATGGCGCCGGTCGGCTCCCCTGCCGTGTTTCTCAGATCCGGGAGCGCGTGGAAGGCGCGGTAGAGATAGCTCGAGCCGTCCACCAACAACAGCAAATCCATA
>CAXTDA010000103.1:7013-10596 GCA_964242935.1 uncultured Burkholderiaceae bacterium
ACGTGGAACCGTGGCAAGCGGAATGAATTTGCGACCGGCAAGGCGCCGGTGATGAAGGCGCGCGAGTCCTGGCACGTGCTGGGAATTATGTCAGAGTTCATCGAGGCGGCTGAGCGCCTCGCGGACATCCGGCCGGCCGTCAGCATCTTCGGTTCGGCCCGCATCCCGGCCGGCACGCCCGACTACATCCTCACCGAACGCATCGCGCGGATGCTGGCCGACTCGGGCTTCGCCGTGATCTCGGGCGGCGGTCCCGGACTGATGGAAGCGGCGAACAAGGGTGCCTTCGAAGGCAAGGCGCCGTCGGTCGGCCTCAACATCGAACTCCCGCACGAACAGAAGGGCAACGACTACCAGGACGTCGTGCTGCGCTTTCGCCATTTCTTCTCGCGGAAGGTCGCGTTCGTGAAATACGCGTCGGCCTACGTCGTCATGCCGGGCGGATTCGGTACGCTCGACGAATTGAGCGAGGCCCTGACGCTGATCCAGACCGGCAAGACCCGCGTGATGCCGATCGTGCTCGTCGGGTCCGCGTTCTGGTCGGGCCTCCTCGACTGGTTCAAGGAGCAGTTGCTGGTGCGCGGGCTGATCCGGCCCGACGACCTCGACCTGATGACCGTCGTCGACGATGCCGACGCGGTGATCGACGCGATCTTCGGCTTCTACGAGCGGCGGAGCATCGCGCCGACGTCGTCGGAGTTCGAGCAGATGCTGTACCTGTGAAGGGACGATGATGTCGACACGATCCGCTGACGTTCTGCTCTCCGCCGCAGCCTCGCTGGTCGCGGCATCCGCGTTCGCGCAGACGCCGCCGAAGAACCTCGAGCCGCTGCCCGACATCCCGCCGCCGCCGAAGCTGTCGAACTCGACGGCGCCCGACGACGCCGAGGCGCCGCAGGTCACGATCCGTCAGGAAGGCGAGAGCAAGGTCGAGGAGTTCCGCACCCGCGGTGGCAAGATCTACGCGATCCGCGTGACGCCGAAGATCGGCAAGCCGTACGTGCTGGTCGACCCCGACGGCAAGGGCACGATGACGAACGCGACCGAGATCAACGGCGGCGTCAAGGCGCCGCAATGGACGATCTTCGAGTTCTGAAAACCCATGGCGGTTTATACGGCGCTCGAGTCGGACGCGCTGGTCGCGTGGCTCGAGGCGCACGACGTCGGCACGCTGGTCGAATGGCGCGGCATCGAGACGGGGATCGAGAACAGCAACTTCTTCGTGACGACGCGCGATCGCGGGGTCGACCGGCGCTTCGTGCTGACGGTGTTCGAGCGCCTCGACGTCGCCGAGCTCGCGTACTACCTGGCGCTGATGCAGCACCTGTCGAGCCGCGGCGTGCCTTGCCCGGCGCCGATCGGCGACCGTGCCGGCGCGCTGCAGTCGACGCTCGCGGGCAAGCCGGCCGCGCTCGTCACGCGGCTCGACGGCCACTCGGTGCTCAATCCGGCGCGTGCGCATTGCGCGGCTCTCGGCACGGTGCTCGCCCGGCTGCATGCGGCGGGCGAAGGCTTCGGCCTGCATCGACCGAACCCGCGCGGTTTCACCTGGTGGCTCGAGACGGCCGGTCACGTCCGACCGGTGCTCGACGACGCGCGCCGCGCGTTGCTCGATGCCGAGATCGCGATGCTGTCGGCAACCTGGCCGACGATCGCGGGATCGTTGCCGTGCGGGCCGATCCATGCCGACCTCTTCCGCGACAATGCGCTCTTCGTCGAGACCGCCGGCGCCGCACCGGTCCTCGGCGGCGTGATCGACCTCTACTTCGCCGGAACCGACATCCTGCTGCTCGACCTGGCGATCTGCCTGAACGACTGGTGCGTCGACCGTGCGACCGGGGCGCTCGAGCCCGCGCGTGCGGACGCGCTGATCGGCGCCTATGAGCGCGAACGTCCGCTGCTCGACCGCGAACGGCGCGCCCTGCCGACGGTGCTGCGCGCGGCCGCGTTGCGCTTCTGGCTGTCGCGGCTCGACGACCTCCATCGCCCGCGGCCGGCGGAGATGCTGAAGCCGCACGACCCGACGCAGTTCGAGCGCTTGCTGCGCGCGCGGCGCGCCGACGCGGGCGCGTTCGGCGCCGACTGCGGCCTGGTCCACGGCGCCTGACCGTGCAGGCGCTGAAGCTCGATGCGGTATTCGGCTGGCGATGGGTGGTGGCCGGGTGGCGCCTGTTCCGGAAGCAGCCGTTCAGCTTCGCCGCGTTGCTGTTCTTCTCGTGGCTGACGCTGCTCGGGGCGAGCGCGGCCATCGGTCTCGTCGCGCAGGTCGTCGCGGCGGTACTGCCGTTCGTCTCGGCCGACGTCGTCGCGGCGGTCGGCGGCCTGCTGGTCGCGATCCTGACGCCGGCGTTGACCGTCGGTTTCCAGCAGGGCTGTCGCGTCGCCGCGAGCGGGCTGCCGGTCCATCCGCTGCTGCTGTTCTCGCCGTTCCGCTCGGGCCGCCGGACGCTGTCGCGACTGTTCGCGCTGGGCGCGATCCAGATGCTCGCGCTGATCGTGATCGTGCTCGCGACCAGCGGTCTGTCGGCGTTTCGCGCCGACGCCCCGCCGAGCCGCCCGGCCCCGTCCGGCCCCACGGCAGCGCCGCCCGGCAGCGGCGATCGACCGGCCGGCAAGACGACCGTCCCGACGACGGTCGGCACGCCGAGCGACGCCGAGCAGGAAGAGATGGTCCGCGGCGCGATGCAACGGCTGAAGCAGGGACTCGCCTACCTGCCGGTCGCGTTGCTGATGTGGTACGCGCCGTTGCTGGTCGCGTGGCACGGGCTCCCGGCCGGCAAGGCGCTCTTCTTCGGCATCGTCGCGATCTGGCGCAACCGCGCCGCGTTCGCCGTCTACGGCCTCGCGTGGCTGTCGATCTGGGTCGTGCTGTCGATGGCGATCGGGCTCGTGACGGCGCTGATCGGCGTCAGCAGCATCGCCGCGGTCATCGCGATCCCGCTCGTGATGCTGCTGCTGACCTGCATGTACTGCTCCGTGTACCCGACCTACGCGACGGTGTTCGTCGAGCCGGCGTCGGCGGCCGCTCCACCCAACGCGACGACGCAAGCCTAGTGTCCTGCGAATCGTGCATCCTCGAGTGCTACACCCGATTCAACGTTCGCGCGCCCATTCGACGACGGCGAAGCGGCCGTCGTCGAACGTCAGTCGGTTGACGACGGCGTTCGGGATCGGGCACTGCCGCTCGGCGTCGAGCGGGATGCCGAACGCGGTCCGGTGCAGCATGTCGAGCACGCCGCCGTGCGTGACGATGAGGAGGGTGGCGACGGCGACGTTCCGCGCCGTCGCGCTCGTCGTCTCGGCTTCCGCGATCGCCGTCACGACGGCGACCACCCGCGCATGGAACGCGCGCTGGCTCTCACCACCCGGCATCGCGTGGTCGGCGCTCCGATGGCGCAGATGTTCCGCCTCGTCGGGCAGCTCGGCCAGGATCTCGGGGAACGTGCGGCCTTCGAGGATCCCGTAGTTCCGCTCGCGGAGCGACGCGTGGCGCGCGATCGGCAACCCCAGCTTCGTCGCGAAAGGCTCCGCCCGACCGCCCCCCCGCAGCAGGGCGCTGCGATTGATCGCGGCGCTCGGCGCG
>CAXTDA010000104.1:0-4970 GCA_964242935.1 uncultured Burkholderiaceae bacterium
CGAGGGCGTCGATCGACGCACGCGGCGCCTCCGCGGCCCCGAGCGCGGTGCCGGCGAGACGCTCGCTTGCGGCACCGGCGCGTGCGCGGCCGCGGTCTCGGCGATCCGCCGCGGACTCGTCGACTCGCCGGTGACGGTCGCGGCGCGCGGCGGCACGCTCGCGATCGAGTGGGCCGGTCCGGGCAGCCCCGTCCTGATGCGCGGGCCCGCGGTCGCGGTGTTCGACGGCGAGGTGTCGATCCCCGACGTCGACCGGTTGTCCACGACGGCGGCCGCCACGGCGCACGATGCCGGACCCTCTTCCCGGACCCTCGCGCTGTCATGAACGCCCAGGACGTCGCCGACTACCTGCAGCAGCATCCCGAATTCTTCGAGGAGCACGCGCCGCTGTTCGCGTCGTTGTCGGTCCCGCATCCGCACGGGGGCCGGGCGATCCCGCTGGCGGAGCGGCAGATGATCACGCTGCGCGAGAAGAACCGGACGCTCGAATTGCGGGTCGCCGAGCTCATGCGCTTCGGCCAGGAGAACGACGCGATCGCCGAGCGGCTCGCCCGCTGGACCCGGATGCTGCTGCTGCAGCGGTCGGCCCGGCTGCTGCCCGAGACGCTCACCGGCTCGCTCGAGGAAATCTTCTCGGTGCCGCACGTCGCGCTGTCGGTCTGGGAGGCGGCGGACGACTACGCCGCCGAGTCGCGCGCGGCCGAGGCGACGCCTGCGATCGTCGCGTTCGTCGAAAGGCTGCGGACGCCGTACTGCGGACCGCCCGACGGCGAAGCCGCGCCGGTCCTGACGCTGTTCCATCGATCGCCGCCGGCGCTCGAGGCGGCCACCACCGACGGCGTCGCCGCCGACGGCGCGACGCAGGAGCCCGGGTCCGACATCCGCTCGGTGGCGCTGCTCCCGCTCCGGCGCGGCGCCGCGCCCACGGCGTTCGGGCTGCTCGCGCTCGGATCGGCCGACCCGCGGCGCTTCCACGACGGCATGGGAACCGACTTCCTCGCCCGCATCGGCGAGAACGCCAGCGCCGCGCTGACCCGGCTTCTGCGTTGAGCGGCCCTGCCGATCCGGCGGCGCCGCTGCCGCCTTCCGCCGAGCGCTATCTCGACCACCTCGAGACGCACCGGAAGCTTTCCGCGCACACGCTGACGTCGTACCGCCGCGAGCTCGTCGTCCTCGTCCGGCTCGCGCTGGCGGAGTGTCCCGGCACGGCGATCGAGTCGCTCCGCGACGCGCAGATCCGGCGCTTCGCCGCGCGGTTGCACGGCTGCGGTCTCGCGCCGCGTTCGATCGCGCGCGCGTTGTCCGCCTGGCGCGGCTATTTCACGTGGCTCGCGCAATACGAGGACGCGGGCGGGAATCCGGTCGCCGACGTCCGTCCGCCGAAGCTCGGAAAGCGGCTGCCGAAGGCCTTGTCGGAGACGCTGACGATGCAGCTGCTCGAGGCTGCTCCGGCGCAGGACGGCGGCGCGAACGACGACGCAGACGACGCGCTCGTGCTCCGTGACCGGGCGATCCACGAGCTGTTCTACTCGTCCGGGTTGCGCCTCGCGGAACTGGTCGCGCTCGACGTCGGCTATGCGCAGGATGCGCTGCACCGATCGGTCGGCTGGATCGCGCTCGATGCGGGCGAGGTCACGGTGACCGGCAAGGGCGGCAAGCGGCGCACGGTGCCGGTCGGCGGCAAGGCACGCGACGCGATCGGCCGCTGGCTCGTGGTCCGGAACACCTTGCTGAAGGCCGATCCGCATCCGCTGTTCCTGTCGACGCGCGGCGAACGGCTGTCGGGCCGCTCGATCCAGATCCGCCTGAAGGCGCACGCGCAGCGCGCCGGCATCCCCGCGAACGTCCACCCGCACGTGCTCCGGCATTCGTTCGCGTCGCACCTGTTGCAGGCGAGCGGCGACCTGCGCGCGGTGCAGGAACTGCTCGGCCACGCGAGCATCGCAGCGACGCAGGTCTACACCAGCCTCGATTTCCAGCGCCTGGCCGACGTCTACGACGCGGCCCATCCCCGGGCGAGGCGGAAGTGACGGCGGCGATTCAGGCGTCCGTGTCGCACCGCGCGAGGACGGCCTGGAAGGCGTCGGGAACCGCCGCCACGTGCGGCTTGCCGATCGAGTCGATCAGTTCGGCGGTCGCCGCGTACGCATAGGCCATCGACCACTTCCCGTAGCGCGACGCCACCGCCTCGCCCGACGCGAGCACGCAGATGCCGTCGTGCCGCGGATCGCGTTCGATCGCCGCGAAGGTCCGCTCGATCGCATCCGGCTCGCCTTCCAGGTACTGACAGAACCGTTCGCCGTCGTAGATCAACGCGCCGGTGATGCCGCGGGCCGTATTGTTGGCGCGCGCCTTCCGGATGATGTTCGCCACGGCGCCCGGCCCTTCCGGGTCGGCGAGCCGGCTGACGTACACGATGTAGCGGATCGACATGTCGTTCGCGAGGAAGCCGTCGAGAGAGTCGCGGCAGTTTACAGGCGCGTCCCGGACGGCCGACCGTATAATCCGACCCCTTCGCGGGACGGCCCACCCGGCCGGCGGCCGCCCCGTCTCCGCGCTTCCCCTCCCGCGCTCCCGTCCCTGACCGCATGCTCGTCGCCCAGAAGCTCGCGATCACCCGGCGCATCGCCGATGCGGTCGCGCCGCTCGTCGCCGGCACCGACATCGTCCCGACCGTGACGCTCGAGCGGCCGAAGGCCGCAGCGCACGGCGATTTCGCCTGCAACGTCGCGATGCAGATCGCGAAGCGCCTCGGCCGGAATCCGCGCGGCGTCGCCCAGACGATCGTCGACACGCTGCTCGCAGACGCCGACCGACTCGTCGAACGCGCCGAGATCGCGGGTCCGGGCTTCATCAACCTGTTCGTCTCGGCGACGGCCCGGCAGGCGGTGGTCGCGACGATCTTCGCCGAGGCCGAGCGCTACGGCCACGCGGTGCAGCCCGACGCCGGCGAGGCGGTGCTGATCGAATTCGTCTCGGCGAATCCGACGGGGCCGCTGCACGTCGGTCACGGGCGGCAAGGTGCGCTCGGCGACGTGATGGCGGCGCTGATGGCGGCGCAGGGGCACCGCGTGACGCGCGAGTACTACTACAACGACGCCGGCGTCCAGATCGCGACGCTCGCCGCATCGGTCCAGGCGCGGGCCCGGGGGCTCGAACCCGGCGTCGACGGCTGGCCCGACCCGGCCTACAACGGCCAGTACATCGCCGAGATCGCCGCCGACTTCGCGGCCGGCGCGACCGTGGAAGCCGAAGGGACGACCGGGCGGATCACGGCCTCCGGCGATATCGACGACCTCGACGCGATCCGGCGCTTCGCGGTCGCGTGGCTCCGCCGAGAACAGGACCTCGACCTGAAGGCGTTCGGCGTCGCGTTCGACAACTACTATCTCGAGTCGTCGCTGTACACCGACGGACGCGTCGCGCGCACCGTCGACGCGCTCGTCCGGAGCGGCAGGACCTACGAGAGCGACGGCGCGCTGTGGCTCGCGACGACGTCGTACGCGGACCTCGGCGACGACAAGGACCGCGTGATGCGGAAGTCCGACGGCACGTACACCTACTTCGTGCCGGACGTCGCGTATCACGTCGCGAAGTGGGAGCGCGGCTACCGCCGGGTCATCAACGTCCAGGGCAGCGATCACCACGGCACGGTCGCGCGCGTGCGTGCCGGCGTCCGTGCCGTGTCCGAGGTCGAGCACCTCGGGCTGCCGGCGATCTATCCCGACTACGTGCTGCACAAAATGGTCCGCGTGATGCGCGGCGGCGAGGAGGTCAAGATCAGCAAGCGCGCCGGCAGCTACGTCACGCTGCGCGACCTGATCCAGATGAGCGGGGGCGAGGACGAGCCGAACGTGCGCGGGCGCGACGCGGTGCGCTTCTTCTTCATCACGCGGAAGGCCGACACCGAGTTCACGTTCGACATCGACCTCGCGCTCGCACAGTCCGACGAGAACCCGGTCTACTACGTCCAGTACGCGCACGCGCGGATCTGTTCGGTGCTCGCGCTGTGGGGTGGCGCCGACTGGGAGGCGAAGCTGCCGTCGCTCGCGGCGACGGATCGTTCTCCGCTGGTCGCGCCCCGCGAGATCGCGTTGATGCAGCGCCTAGCCGAATATCCTGAGGTCCTGGCGACCGCCGCGGCCGAGATGGCGCCGCATCACCTCGCGTTCTGGCTGAAGGACTGCGCCGCGGACCTGCACAGCTATTACAATGCCGAGCGCTTTCTGGTCGACGACCCCGGCCTCCGCGACGCCCGCGCCGCGCTGCTGGCGGCGACGCGGCAGGTCCTCGCCAACGGTCTCGCGCTGGTCGGCGTCTCGGCACCCCGGAAGATGTGACCGGCGCGTCATGTCGATTCCCTGTCGGCCGCATCGAAGCATCCCGAAGAAGAGTCGCCGCATGTCTCGTCCCATCGCGTTCCCGCGGATCGTCGACCAGCGCGGCAACACGCTGCTCGGGCTGATCCTCGGCGTCGTCCTCGGGCTCGCGATCGCGGCCGCGGTCGCGCTGTTCGTCACGAAGGCGACGGTTCCGTTCGTCAGCAAGGCGCCTCGTGCGACGCCCGCGACCGAGCCCGAAGGGACGAAGCTGCCCGACCCGAATCGCAGCCTCTACGCGAAGGATGCGGCGCCGGCTGCCCTGCCGGCGCCGAGCGAGCCGACGGTGATCGCGCCCCCGCCGCCTAACGTCGCGCCCGGCGCCGACGGCAAGGCCCCGGTCGTCGAGCAGTCGTCGCCGCCTACCGGCATCACGACGCTGCAGGCCGGCGCCTTCAGCAACGCCGAGGATGCCGACAGCATGCGGGGCCGCCTCGCGTTGCTCGGCTTCGAGTCGCGCGTGCAGCCGGCCGAACGCGACGGCGCGCGGATCTATCGCGTGCGGCTCGGCCCTTACGGCCGCATCGAGGAGCTCAACCGCGTCCGCCAGCGGCTGATCGAGAACGGCGTCGAGGCGACGCTGGTCGCGCC
>CAXTDA010000104.1:5070-10579 GCA_964242935.1 uncultured Burkholderiaceae bacterium
TACTGGTGTCCGCACTGCAACGACTTCGAGCCGACGCTGACCGACTGGTCGAAGCGCAACGACGCGAAGTCCGTGATGGCGTACGTGCCGATCGCGTTCCAGTCGAGCACCGCGAACCTGCAGCGCCTCTACTACGCGCTCGACGCCCTCGGCAGGGAGCGCGAACTGCGGCGGAAGATCTTCTCGTCGATCCACACGGACCGGTCGTTGTCGCCGACGGCCGACATCGGCGACCTGGCGAGCTGGGCCGAGAAGAACGGCGTCGACAAGAAGAAGTTCACCGACACGATCAACTCGTTCAGCGTGCAGACCCGGGTCAACCGGGCGAACCAGATCGCGGCGGCGTACGGCGTGACCAGCGTGCCGGCGCTCGGCGTCGGCGGCAAGTACCTGCTCAGCGTCGATGCCCGTTCGATGGGCAACGTCGACTACTTCGTCAACCGCGCCCTCACCGAGAAGTAGGCGATGAAGGTCTTCATCACCGGCGCGTCGAGCGGCATCGGCGCGGCGCTGGCGAAGGCCTATGCCGCCCTGGGGGACGACTGTGTCCTGGTGTCGCGTCGGTTCGAAGCGCTCGAGTCGTTGCGCCTCACCATGGCGCGGCCGTCGGCGCATCGCAGCCGCGCCGTCGACGTCACCGATGCCGCGGCGCTCGCCGAGGTCGCGCGGACGAGCATGGACGAGTCCGGCATCCCCGACGTCGTCATCGCCAACGCCGGCATCTCGGGCGGCACCGACACCACGCGGCCGAACGACCTCACGGCGTTCCGCCGGATCATCGAGACCAACCTGATCGCGACGGTCGCGACCTTCGCGCCGTTCATCGCTGCGATGAAGGCGGTGCCGCCGTCGCAAGGGGACCGCCGTCTCGTGGTCATCGCGAGCGTCGCCGGTATCCAGGGCTTGCCGGGAGCGGGCGCCTACAGCGCCTCGAAGGCCGCCGTGATCGCCTATGCCGAAAGCCTGCGGATCGAGTTGAAAGGAAGCGGAATCCGCGTCGTCATCGTCGCGCCCGGCTATGTCGACACGCCGATGACCCTCGGCAACCCGTATCCGATGCCGTTCCTGATGCCGGTCGACGCGTTCGCCGAGCGCGCGGTGCGCGCGATCGCCGAGGGTCGCAGCTTCGCCGTGTTTCCCTGGCAGATGGCATGGGTCGCGCGGCTGCTGCGCGTACTGCCCGATCGGGTGCTCGACGCAGTCGTGTCTGGCCGCGCCCGCAAACCGCCGCTGAACGAACGTCGCGGATGACTCCGACCCGCCGCGTCGGCCCGACGGTGACCGACGCGGTCGGGGCGCCGCACCGCCGCCACGCAGACCCCGCGACGCTGCGCCTCGTGTAGCTCGTGCCATCGCTGACCGAACTGCTGTTCGACCTCGGACTCGCCGACGCGATCGTGGGACGGACCGGCTGGTGCATCCATCCGGCCGGCCTCGTCGAGCGCGTTCCGAAGGTCGGCGGCACGAAGACCGTCAACGTCGACAAGATCCGGAAGCTCGCGCCCACCCATCTGGTCGTCGACATCGACGAGAACGAGAAGCCGACGGTCGACGCACTCGCCCGCTTCGTCCCGCAGGTCGTGGTGACGCATCCGCGGCAGGTGCGTGACAACGTGGCGTTGTACCGGCTGTTCGGTCATGTCTTCGACTGCGAACGCGAGGCCGACGCGCTGGTCGCGCGCTTCGAGGCGGCGTCCTCCGCGCTCGACCGCGCCCGTCCGCGCGACGGCTGGCCCGAACGCCGCGTGCTGTACCTGATCTGGAAGGACCCGTGGATGACGATCGGCCGCGACACCTACATCGCATCGATGCTCGCGACGATCGGCTGGCTGCAGGCCGACATCGCGGATGCGCTCGACCGGTCCATGCCGTCGTCGCCGCGCTACCCGGCCATCGACCTCGACCGCGCCGTCCGCGACGTCGACGTCGTGCTGCTGTCGTCGGAGCCCTACCGCTTCACCGACGACGACGTCGCCGCGCTGCACGGGAAGGCGCCGGCGGTGCGACGCGTCGACGGCGAGATGCTGTCGTGGTACGGCAGCCGCGCGATCGCCGGACTCGATTATTTGAGGGGCTTGTAGGTCCTGTCCGCAACGCCGCCGGTGGTCGCCTCGGTCATCTCGATGGCCCACAGCCTCGATCTGATCGCACGTCCGCTGCCGGTCGACGAGTTCGCCGCGTTCATCGCATCGCGGCCTTGATCGAAGGCGGGGGACAACGCCTCACAACACGTAGCGCGTGAGGTCCTCGCTCTTCGACAGTTCGCCGAGGCGCTTGTCGACGTACTCCGCGTCGATCACGACGGTCTGGCCGGCGATCGTCGTCGCCTCGAACGACAGCTCTTCGAGCATCCGCTCCATCACCGTGTAGAGCCGCCGCGCGCCGATGTTCTCGGTGCGCTCGTTGACCGAGAACGCGATCTCGGCCAGCCGCCGGATGCCCGCCGGCTGGAAGTCGAGCGTCACCTGCTCGGTCGCGAGCAGCGCGAGGTACTGCTTCGTCAGCGCCGCGTCGGTCTGCGTGAGGATGCGTTCGAAGTCGTCGACCGACAGCGACTCGAGCTCGACGCGGATCGGGAAGCGGCCCTGCAGTTCGGGGATCAGGTCGCTCGGCTTCGCGAGATGAAAGGCGCCGGACGCGATGAACAGGACGTGGTCGGTCTTGATCATCCCGTACTTCGTCGACACGGTCGTGCCTTCGACCAGCGGTAGCAGGTCGCGCTGCACGCCCTGGCGCGACACGTCGGCGCCGCCGTATTCCTGGCGCGACGCGATCTTGTCGATCTCGTCGAGGAAGACGATGCCGTTCTGCTCGACGTTGCGAACCGCCTGCAGCTTCAGGTCCTCCTCGTTGACGAGCTTCGCGGCCTCCTCGTCGATCAGCAGCTTCTTCGCTTCGCCGACCTTCAGCTTCCGCGTCTTCTTGCCCTTGTTCGACGACAGGTTCTGGAACATGCCGCGGATCTGCTCGGTCATCTCCTCCATCCCGGGCGGGGCCATGATCTCCATGCTCGACGCGGGCTGCGCGATCTCGATCTCGATCTCCTTGTCGTCGAGCTCGCCCTCGCGCAGCTTCTTGCGGAATTTCTGGCGGGTGTTGCTGTCGCCGGCGTGGGTCGGGTCCGGCGTCGCCGGCGCCGGCGCGAAGCCGAAGTCGCGCGGCGGCGGCAGCAGCGCGTCGAGCAGCCGTTCCTCGACCGCGTCGACCGCGCGCTCGCGCACCAGCTTGGTCGCCGCTTCGCGCGTCTCCTTGACCGCCGTCTCGACGAGGTCGCGGATGATCGTGTCGACGTCGCGGCCGACGTAGCCGACCTCGGTGAACTTCGTCGCCTCGACCTTCACGAACGGCGCGTCGGCGAGGCGCGCGAGACGACGGGCGATCTCGGTCTTGCCGACGCCGGTCGGTCCGATCATCAGGATGTTCTTCGGCGTGATCTCGTGACGGAGCGGCTCGTCGACCTGCTGGCGACGCCAGCGGTTGCGGAGCGCGACCGCGACCGCGTGCTTCGCGTTCTTCTGGCCGACGATGTGCTTGTCGAGCTCGGCGACGATCTCGGCGGGAGTCAACGAGGAAGAGAGGGGCATGGGCCGCTTTTCGGTGGGGGCTTGGTAGTCGAACATGTCAGAGCGTCTCGACGACGTGCGAATGGTTGGTGTAGATGCAGAGGTTGGCCGCGATCGTCAGCGCCTTCCGCACGATGTCTTCCGGCTCGAGTTCGGTGTTGTCGACCAGCGCCTGGGCCGCCGACAGCGCGTAGACGCCGCCGGAGCCGATCGCGGTCACGCCGCCCTCGGGCTCGAGCACGTCGCCGTTCCCGGTGATCTGGTACGTATGCTCGCGGTCCGCGACGATCAGCATCGCTTCGAGCCGGCGGAGGACGCGGTCGGTGCGCCAGTCCTTCGCGAGTTCCACGGCCGCGCGTTGCAGGTTGCCCTGGTGCTTCTCGAGCTTCGCCTCGAAGCGGTCGAGCAGTGAAAAGGCGTCCGCGGTGCTGCCCGCGAAGCCCGTGAGGATCTTGCCCTGATACAGGCGGCGCACCTTTTGCGCCGTACCCTTGACGACGATGTTGCCGAGGGTGACCTGGCCATCGCCGCCGAGCGCGACGCGGTCACCGCGTCGCACGGCCACGATGGTGGTGCCGTGGAATTGCTCCATGAAGACTCCGGATGGAAAAGTCCATCCGAGGTCAGGGCATGCGACGGCAATTCAAGTCGGGCGGCCGGCGCCGGCGCGGACGGCGCCGCGTCAAACCTTCCGGCGCTCGATCGGCACGACCTCGTGCAGACCCATCACGACGAACAGCGCGGCGACCAGATGGCCGACGTTGACGAATTCGATTTCCTTTCGCGACCCACGCATCCCGACCGCCCAATTCAGCAGCAGCCCGGCGGCCGTGAAGTCGACGCGCGAGAGGCGCGCGCAGTCGACGACGATGCGACTCCGCTGTCCCGCGAACTGGGTCAGGCGCTGCAGGTCCGCGTCGCTCTTGCCGACCAGGTCGCCGGCCAGCGCGATCGCGTCGGGGCCGAGGGCCGCTTCGTCGCCCACCGGGGGCGCGGCGGCCGGCGCCCGGGGCGAAGGCTGGTCGTCGACGACGTACTTCGGCGACGGCGGCTCCCACGACGGCGGCGACACCTCGAACGTGACGCAGTAGTCGATGCTCGTCTCCTCGAACGCCGCCTGGCGACCGAGGATGCGGTAGATCTCGAGCAACAACATCCACACCGCGTTCGACGCGTCGCGCCGGCCGACCTCGATCGCCGAGCGCAGCCGCTCCGCGAGCTGGCTCGCGCCGGTGATCGCGACTTCGTGATTCGACTTCTGGAACGCGGCGAACACTCGCAGGATCAGGTCGGCGCCGGCCGCGTCGACGGTGTCGACCTGCTCGAACTCGAGGTGCAGCACCAGATTGCGCTGGGCCAGCTTCTTCAACTCTTCCAGTTGCGGGACGATGCGCGAGTCCAGTGCGCCCTTGAAGACGATGGCCGCGCGCGTGGCCGGTGCCGGCGCTCGCGGCTTCGGC
The DNA here is from genome assembly GCA_964242935.1 of uncultured Burkholderiaceae bacterium. GTDB lineage: Bacteria > Pseudomonadota > Gammaproteobacteria > Burkholderiales > Burkholderiaceae_D > CAHJXF01. Next base: position 10,094 of record CAXTDA010000104.1, read on the forward strand.
GCCTGCGTCTCCGACCACGCGGGAGCCGACGTCTCGAAGCGCATCGCGTATTCGATCGCCAGATGCTCGAAGTCGGCCCGCTTGCCGAGCGACTGGTAGAGCTCGAGCAGCATCAGCCACGTGTCGCGGTTACGGTCCTCGCCGACCGCCGCGGCAAGCACCGACACCGCCGGCAGGTCCTGCCCGTTCGCATAGAGGATGGCCGCCTCTTCGAGGACCGGGTTGCCCGGGTCGCCGAGCACCATCGAATGGGCGAGGTTCGAGTCGCCGAGCATCAGTTCGGTCGACGTGCCGATCACCTCGTGCGCATCGGTCGCGGAACGATTGCCCGACCGCGTCCGGTCCGACGGCGCCGCCGGTGCCACGCGCGACCGGCTGTGATCGCTTCGCGACTGCATGATCTCGGACTCGATCTGCGATTCGATCAGATCGATCTTCTCCGCCGTGGCGCGCGCCACGTCCCGCGGCGACAGCGTCGGCGGATAG
>CAXTDA010000105.1:0-10474 GCA_964242935.1 uncultured Burkholderiaceae bacterium
TGTCGGCGATCGGCGAGCCCGACACGCCGCCGAACAGCGTCGACGCGACGACGTTCGCGAGGCCGAGGCCGCCCTTCCAGTGCCCGACCAGGCTGCGCGCGAAGTTGACGATCTTGTCGGCGATGCCGCCGTGGAGCATCAACTCGCCGGAGAAGATGAAGAACGGGATCGCGAGGAACGAGAACACGTTCATGCCGGACGTCATCATCTGGATCGCGGTTTCGAACGGCAGGCCTTCGACCGCGAACGTCGCGAGGCAGCTGAGACCGATCGCGAACGCGACCGGCACGCCGAGCGCGAGGAACACCACGAACGTGACGCAGAGGACGGTCAGTTCCATGACGGCACCACGTCCTTCCCCTTGAACAGCGCGATCAGGTGCTCGATCGAGAACAGCGTGATCAGCAGGCCGGCGAGCACGATCGGCAGGTAGCGGACCGCTTCCGACAGTCCGAGCGTGGGGATCGTGTCGCTTCGCGTCGACGTCGCCATCTCGGCCCCGCCCGCCAGAAGCGCGAGCGCGAACACGATGGTGAAGAGGTACACGACGACCTCGCACCAGAACTGCACCTTCTGCGGCAAGGCCTTCACCAGCGAGTCGACCCCGATGTGGCCCGCATCGCGAACGCCGGCGGACGCGCCGAACATCGCGACCGACACGATCAGCAACAGTGCGACCTGCTCCACGTACGGCGGGGCGTTGTTGAAGACGTAGCGCAGCACGACGCCGTAGACCACCACCGCCAGCAGACCGGCCAGCGACACGCAGGCGACGTACATCGCCCAGCGCGAAAGCCGCGCGTTCAACGACGTGAGCGGGCCCGTCAACGGGGCCTGCCTCGGGCCTGCCGCGTCGACCTCGAGGTCGTGCGGGCTGCTGCCGATTTCCATGGTCTCCTCCCGAGCGGCGCCTGCTCTCGGCGCCATCTACACCACGTCGACGATCACTTGGTCGCGACGATCTCGTTGACGATCGCCTTCATCTCGGGCGTGGTGGCGAACTTGTCCCAGACCGGCTTCTCCACGTCGACGAAACTCTTCCGGTCGATGTCCGCGGACGCGGTGATCTTCGCGCCGCCCTTCACGACCGCGGCCTTCGCGTCCTTCTCCTTCGCATCCCACAGCTTCGTGTAATACGGCACCGAGTCGTGCGCCGCCTTGCGGATCGCGGTCTGCTGGTCCTTCGTCAGCGTGTCCCACGTCTTCTTCGAGAAGACGAGAACCTCGGGCGGCATCGAATGCATCGTCTCCGAGAAGTACGGCGCCGACTCGAAGTGCTTGCTCTCCTCGTACGACGGGATGTTGTTCTCGGCGGCGTCGACGAGGCCGGTCTTGAGGCCGGTGTACACCTCGGCGAACGGCATCGGCGCGGGCGACGCGCCCATCGCGTTGACGATGCTGACCCAGAGGTCCGACGACTGGACGCGGACCTTGAGGCCCTTCATGTCGGCCACCGATTTGATCGGCTTCTTCGCGTACATCGAGCGCGCGCCGCTCTCGTAGAACGCGAGGCCGACGAAGCCGGCCTTGTCGAACGCGGCGAGGACCTTGTCGCCGATCGGACCGTTCATGCTCTTGCGATAGTGATCGAGATCGCGGAAGAGGAACGGAAATGCCGGGATCATCGATTCCGGCACGATGCCGTGGAACGCCGACGTGTTGACGCGGACCATGTCGAGCGCGCCGATCTTGACCTGCTCGATCGTGTCCTTCTCCGAGCCGAGCGAGCTGTCGCCGAACACCTTGATGGTGTCCTTCCCGCCGGTCGCCTTCGACAGCTCGTCGCCCATGAACTTGACGGCGAGATTGGTCGGGTAGTCCTTCGAATGCACGTCCGCGGAGCGGAACGTTCGCGCCGCGGCCATCGTGCTTGTGGTCGCCATCAGGATCGCCGCGATCACCGCCAGTCCCCTGGTCTTCTTCGCTTGCATGTCGTCTCCTCGTGATGAATGTCTCTTCGGACGGATCGTGTCAGTCGCGCTTCGGTCGCTCTTCCGGCGGTGTGTAGTCGATGGTGACGAACTGGCCGCCCTGAAAGCGCTGCGCGACCGGGTCGAGCGGGTTGGGCTGTTTCAGGATCTCGTCGGCGAAGACTTCGCTGTCCTGCCGCGGGCGGTACCCGAGCTTCTCCGCGCCGCCGCTGTTGTCCCAATAGCTTCTCGTGTTGTTCGACACGCCCCAGACGGTCAGGTAACCGACGTCGGGCGTCTCGATGCAGCGGATCATCAGGTCGACGAGGTCATCGGCGCCGAACCAGGTGCTGAGCTGCCGGAAGTTCTCGGGCGGCCTGCCCATCGCGGTGCCGATCCGCATCGAGATGCCTTCGATGCCGTGCTTGTCCCAGTACATGCGCGCCATCGCCTCGCCCCAGACCTTCGAGAGACCGTAGAGGCCGTCCGGCCGGAACGGCGCGTCGAGCTTCAGCTTGTCGTCGACCGAATGCATGCCGAACGCGTGATTCGAGCTCGCGAAGACGATGCGCCGCACGCCGTGCCGCCGCGCGCCTTCGTACACCGCGTGCAGCGCGATGAGGTTGTTCTCGATGATCTCCGGCAACGGTCGCTCGACGCTGGTGCCCGCGAGGTGGATCAGCACGTCGACGCCGTCCAGCAGTTGATCGACGACCGTCGGGTCGCGCAGGTCGCCGTGCATCACGTCTTCGCCGTCGTGCAGCGGTTCGAGCGGCTGGTGGCCTCCCGCCGACCGCAGGTCGACGCCGCGCCGCTGCAGCGCCTGTCGCAGGATGCGGCCCATGTTGCCGCCGGCCCCCGAGAGTGCGACCTTGGTCATCGTCGATGTCATCCCTTGAAGAGTGCGGCCGGTGGGCCGGCCACGCCGGGTTCGAGCATGAAGACGCCGCCCGCCTGCGGCGTGCGCGCGAGTTCCGCCGGGGTGAGGTTCTCGCGAAGCGACGTCACGTACATGGTCCGGCCGTCGTCGCCGCCGAAGCACGGCATGGTCGGATGGGTGACGGGGAGCTCGACGAAGCCGACCAGCGCGCCGGACGGACTGAAGCGGTTGATCCTGCCGGCCGAGATGCCACAGCTCCAGTAGCAGCCTTCCTCGTCGGTCGCGCCGCCGTCGGGTCGTCCCCACGCCGGCTCCATCCGGACGAAGACTTCGCGCGGGCCGATCGCGCCGGTGTCGGGGTCGTACGCATGACGGAAGATCGCGCCGCCCCGCGAGTCCGAGTGATACATCGTGCGGCCGTCGGGGCTCCACGCGAGGCCGTTCGAGACCGTGACGCCGCCGGCCATCCGCGTGCAGCGATGGTCGGCGTCGAGCCGGTACAGCGCGCCGACCGGCTGCTTGTCGGGACGCTCGTCCATCGTGCCGGCCCAGAAGCGGCCTTCGGGCGAAACCTTCCCGTCGTTGAGGCGATTGGTCGGTCGGTCGGGCTCCGGATGGCACAACAGCTCGACCGCGCCGGTCGCCGAATCGAACAGATGGAACCCCGTGCGCATCGCGGCGACGAGGCCGCCGCGCTCGCGAAGGCCGATGCTACCGACCGCCGATGGAAGGCCCCATGTGTCGCGTTCATCGCTCTCCGGTCGCCACCGGAAGATCAGCCCTGCCGGGATGTCGACCCAGTACAGCGCACCCTCGCGCCGCGACCACAGCGGCGATTCGCCGACCTCGTTGCGCGCATCGACGACGCACTCGACGGCGACCGCGAGACGCCCGCTCATGGGCACGTCACGGTGTTCGAGGAAGGACCGCTTCCCGTGACCAGTCGATTCGACAGCGGCGTCTCCATCGTCGCGTACCGTCCCCAATGCTCTTTCGTTCCGTGAAGCAGGTCGGGCCGCAGGACCGGCCATGCCGGCTTCGCATGGCGCCCGCCTGACCGAATCTAAGGCAAGTCGTTGTTCGCGGCTAGTCGATCCACGTGACATCCAACGCTACAGTCGCGGTGCGGTGCGCCAGACGCCCGTCCTCTGGATCCGTCCACCCCATGCCGACCTCGCAGACCAGCAACAGCAGCGCCGCGACGACCGACCGATCGTCGTTCGGGATCGCCGGCATTCTCGGCTGGCCCGTCGCGCAGTCGCGCTCGCCGGTGATCCACAACCACTGGCTCGCGCACCACGGCATCGCGGGCCGCTACGTGCGCTTCGCGGTGCCGGCCGAGCGGCTCGAAGCGGCGGTGCGCGGCATCGCGGTCCTCGGCCTGCGCGGTTGCAACGTGACGACGCCGCACAAGCAGGCGATCTTCCCGTTGCTCGATCGCGTCGACGACCTCGCGCGGCGCATCGGTGCCGTCAACACCGTCGTCGTCGAGCCCGACGGCACGCTGACCGGATTCAACAACGACGGCAACGGCTTCATCCTGAGCCTGCGCGACGCGGACCCGGCGTGGCGACCCGATCGCGGGCCGATCGTCGTGCTCGGTGGTGGCGGCGCCGCGCGAGCCGTCGTCGTCAGCCTGGTCGAGCAGGGCGCGACCGAGATCCGCGTCGTCAACCGGACGATCGAGAAGGCGCAGGCGATCGCGGATGTCGCGGGCGCACGCGTGCAGGTCGTGCCGTGGCGCGAACGCGACGCCGCGCTCGAAGGCGCCGCGGTCCTCGCCAACGCGACGAGTCTCGGCATGACGGGCAATCCGCCGCTCGAGATCGCGCTCGACCGCCTGCCCGGCACCGCGCTGGTCGGCGACCTGGTCGACCTCCCCGCCGAGTCGGACCTGCTTGCCCAGGCGCGACGCCGCGGCCATGTCGCGGTCAACGGCCTCGGCTTGCTGCTGCATCAGGCGCGCCCGGCATTCAACGCGTGGTTCGGCGTGATGCCCGAGATCACGCCGGCGCTGCTGGACGCAGTGGCGGCGACGTTCCGGCCTTCGCGGTCCGCGTGAACTCACGGGGACCACGCGAGCAGCGAGAGCACGAGGTTGATCGAGACGAACGAGACGATGGTCGTCAGCAGCAGCGCGGCCGCACTGAAGCCCTCGAGGCCGTACTTCTGCGCGAGGATCGGATAGATGCCGAGCATCGGCATGCTGGCGAACACGATCGCGGCCTGGCGCAGCGCCGGCGTCGCCGGCGGCAGCAGCCACGTCATCGCGGCGACCGCGGCCGGATGCAGCAGCAGCTTGCCCGACGCGATCGCCGCGACGTCGCGTCGCATACCCCGCGTCTGCAGCCCGACCAGCGAGCCGCCGATGACGAACAGCGAGACCGCGGTCGACGACGCGGCGACGATGCCGATGGTCCGGGTCAGCGGTTCGAAGATCGGGATCCGCAGCAGTTGCACGCCGACGCCGGCGACGATCGCGAGCAGCAGCGGCTTCCGCAGGACGTCGACGAGCGACCGCGCGAGGACCCGCGTCCATCGCTCGCCGCTCGCCGCTCCGCTGTCGGCGATCACGAGGACGAGCGGGATCATCAACAGGTTCTCGACGACCATGCAGAGCGCGAGCGCCACCGCGGCAGGCGCCGGCCCGACGACCTGCGCCGCGATCGGATAGCCGACGAAGCCGCTGTTCGAGCACGCCATGCCCATGCCGGAGAGCACGCTCCGCTCGGCGCTCTTGCCCTGCCCCCAGCGTCCCCACCCGAATGCGATCAACAGGACGACGAGCGATCCGGCCGCGTAGTCCACCACGTAGCGAACGTCGAGGACATCCTCGATCGGATGCTGAGTCAGCGCCGTGAAGATCAGCGCCGGCAGCGCGAAGTCGACGACGAACGTCCCCAGGACCCGCATGTCCGGCTTCGACAGGACGTCGAAGCGGACGGCGACATAGCCGAGCGCGATGATCAGGTAGATCGGGCCGGTGACGGCGAGCGTCTGCAGCATGGCCCGGGCTCATGGCGCTCAGGCCCAGATCTCCTCGTCGGTCGGGACGCGCTTGTCGCCGATCACCATGCCGATCCGCGACACGTTCATCAGGTGCTTGTAGTCGAGGTTCTCCGAGATCGAGTTGCCGCCCCACGAGCCGCAGCCGAGCGTCGTGGTCGGCGCGAAGCCGTTCGTCAGCGAGCCGCCGGCGGTCAGCGCGCTCGCCTGGTTGACGACGAGGCGGCTGATCGGCAATGCGAGACCCATCGCGCGGATGTGCTCGTCGTCGTTCGAGTGGAGCGCGGCGGTGTGACCCGCGCCTTCGGCGAGCAGGTTCGCCTTCGCCAGCGCGACCGCGTCGTCGAACGTCGAATAGCCGAGGATCGCGACCACCGGGCAGAGCTTCTCCATCGCGAGCACGTCGTCGGTGCCGGCACCGTCCGCCGGCACCAGGATCACGCGCGTCGTCTCCGGAATGACCAGTCCGGCCTGCGCAGCGATGTCGACCGCCGACTTGCCGACGACGTCCTTGTTCATGTGGCCGCCGGGGAAGAGCAGGTCGCGGAGCAGTTGCACCTCTTCGGGGTCCGCGGTGAACCACACCTTGCCGGTCGCGACGAACGCGTCCACGGTCTCGTCGTAGCGCTCCTCGGGCGTGAAAACGAACTGCTCGTGCGAGCAGATGATGCCGTTGTCGAACGATGCGCCCGCGACGATCATGCCGACCGCGGCGGCGAGGTCCGCGCCGCGGTCGATCACCACCGGCACGTTGCCGGCGCCGACCCCGTACGACGGCTTCCCCGAGGAGTACGCCGACTTGACCATCGCGCCGCCGCCGGTCGCGACGACGACGTCGACCGCCTTCATCAGCTCGCGCGTCGTCTCGACCGATCCGTTCCTGATCAGCTGGATCAGGTGGTCGGGACCGCCGTTGGCCTTCACGGCCCGCATGAACGCGTCGGTCAGATGCGCCGCGCACCCTTCGGCCTTCGGATGCGGCGCGAAGATCACCGCGTTGCCTGCCTTCAGCGCGAACATCGCGTTGCACATCGGCGTCACGATCGGGTTCGTCACCGGCGTGACCGCGCCGACCACGCCCATCGACTTCGCGACGAGCAGCATGTTGACCTCGGGCATCTCCTTGATGATGCCGCGCGACTTCTTGTCCTTCAGGTTGTTCCAGATGACGCGCGCCTTGCCGCGGTTCTTGACGATCTTGTCCTCGTAGACGCCGATGCCGGACTCGTCGACCGCCATCCGCGCGAGCATCTCGGCGTTGTCGAAGACGTACTTGCCGATCGCCTTCACGATGACGTCGACCTGCGCCTGCGAGAACGATTCGAACGCGGCCTGCGCCACGCGGGCCTGCGCCACCAGCGTCTGGACCTGCGTCTTGGTGGTCGTCGTCCGCAGCTTGAGGACGTTGTCGGTCAACAGTTCTTCAGCTCTGCTTGCCATGGCGGGTGCCTATCGGAAGGTTGGTTGGAAGCGACTTGTGCTGCACGGACCCGACGCGGCGTTCACGGTTCGGCCCGCCGCCAGCGACGCGCCGAGAGCCACGCGCAGCCCGCGCCGCTCGCCGTGATGACCGCGATGCCGGTCAGCGACCCGCGGTCCGGCACGTGGTCGAAGATCAGCCAGCCGACCAGCGTGCCGAAGACGATCTGCACGTAGAGGAGCGGGGTCAGCGTCGCGATCCCCGCCTTCGAGTAGCCGACGATCAGCATCGCATGTCCCGCCGCGCTGAACGCGCACACGAGCGCGATGCCGAGCCAGATCGTCCACGAATCGATCGAGACCCACGCGAACGGCAGCGCGCAGGTCGCGAGGACCGACGCGACCGCACCGGTGTAGAAATGCATCGTCCCGACGTCGTCGAGCTTCGCGAGCCGGCTCGTGACGAGGTGGAACGACGTGTTCAGGACGAGAACCGCGATCGGCAGCAGCGTGGCCCACCGGAAGGCGTCGGTGCCGGGCTTGACCACCAGCATCGCGCCGAAGAACGCGGTCACGATCAGCGTCCATCGGAGCGGCGACACCGGCTCCGTGAAGGCGACCGCGGCGATCAGCGTCATGACGAGCGGCGTCAGCATCACGATCGCGGTGAACTCGCCGATCGGCATGAACCGGAGGCTGAGGAACGCGAAGGCGCTGGTCGACAACATGAGCGCGCCGCGCAGAAATTGCAGGACCGGATGCGCGGTCGCGAAGAGCGACGCGCCGCGACGCGGTGCGAGGATCGCGGCGGTGATCCCGGCCTGGAACGTGAAGCGGAACCACATCACCATCACGACGGGGACCAGGCCGACCGACTTCGTCGCCGCGTCGATTCCCGAGAAACACGCGACCGCGGCCAGCACGTACGCGATGCCCGCCAGCTGGTTGCCGCCCGGCGCGGCGGCGTCCGCGACGCGCACCATCGAGCGCCCGGTGTCGATGGCTTCGCTCACCGCGCGGGGAGTCGGCGGGCCGCATCGGAGTGCGAAGAGGAGGGCCGCACGATCAGTCTCACTGCGCGTCTCAGTGCGACGCCGCGGCGACCGCACGATCGACCAGCGCGGCCGACTGACCGGTGTAATGCGCCGGGTCCAGCAAGCGCGCGACGTCGTCCTTCGACAGGTGCTGCATCACGACGTCGTTCGCGTCGAGCACGTCGCGCAGGTGCGCGTCCCGGCCGACCGCGTCACGGCATGCGCCTTCGACGAGGTGGTGGGCCGCCTGCCGGCCGATCTTCGCCCCGAGCGCCATCGTCACCGCTTCGGCGAGGATCAGCCCGTGCGTCAGGTCGAGGTTGCGCGCCATGCGGTCGCGGTCGACCTCGAGGCCGTCGACGATCTGGATCGTCTGCGCCAGCGCGCCCGCTGCGAGCGAGGCGATCTCGGGCAGCGTCTCCCACTCGGCGTGCCAGTTGCCCATCCCGCGCTCGTGCTCCTGGACCATCGCCGTCAGCATGATCGACACCAGCGCCGGGACCCGCAACGCCGCGCCGAGGATGACCGCGCTGCCGACCGGATTCCGCTTGTGCGGCAACGTGGACGATCCGCCCTTGCCCGGGGCCGACGGTTCGAACGCTTCGCCCACCTCGGTCTGCATCAGCAGCGAGACGTCGCGCGCGATCTTCCCGAGCGTGCCGGTGAGGAGGCCGAGGGCGGTCGCCACCTCGGCGATGCGATCGCGGTGCGTGTGCCAAGGCACGTCGGGCACGCCGAGGTCGAGCTCGCGTGCCAGCGCATCCATGACGTCGAGCCCGCGGTCGCCGAGCGCGGCGAGCGTGCCGACGGCGCCCCCGAACTGGACGACCAGCACGCGCGAGCGCAGGTCCGCGAGACGGACGCGATGCCGCTCGACGGCCGACAGCCAGCCCGCCGCCTTCAGGCCGAGCGTCACCGGCGTGGCCTGTTGCAGCCAGGTCCGGCCGGCGAGCGGCGTGTCGCGATGCGCGCCGCAACAAGCGACCAGCGACGCGGACAACCGCTCGAGCTCGGCGTCGAAGACGTCGAGGATCGCGCGGAGCTGCAGGACGAGACCCGTGTCGATCGCGTCCTGGCTCGTGGCGCCCCAGTGGACGTATTTCGCGGCATCGGCGTCGGTAGCGGCGACCGCGGTCGTCAACATCTTCACCATCGGGATCGCGACGTTGCCGCCGAGCGCGGTGCCGCGGGCGAGCGCCTCCGCATCGAACGCGTCCGCGCGGCACTGCGACCCGATCGCCGCCACGGCCGCCTCGGGGATGACGCCGGTCGCGCCCTCGGCGCGCGCGAGCGCGGACTCGAAGTCGAGCATGGCCTGGAGGCGCGCATGGTCCGACACGAGGACGCGCATCCTCTCGGTGGAGAAGAGCGCATCGAGCAAGCCCGGCGGTGCCTGCTCCTTCGCCATCAATGCGCCGCGGTCGTCTGCTGGACCATCGGCAACGACAGCAGCATGCGGGCTTCCTCGACGGTCGCGGGCTTCCGGTCGTACTCCCCGCAGAGGTCGACGATCTGCTTCACGAGCGCCGCGTTGGACGGCGCGAGCGTGTCCTTGTCGAGGCGGACGTTGTCCTCGAGCCCGGTGCGGCAGTGGCCGCCGAGCTCGAGCGACCAGCGCGCGAGCGTGATCTGGTCCTTGCCGATGCCGGCGCCGGTCCAGGTGGCCGCGGGCTCCAGCCGCTTCAGCGTCTGGATGTAGAACTCGAAGATCTCGCGATCGACCGGCATCGCGTTCTTGACGCCCATGACGAACTGCACGTGCACCGGGTTCGGCAGCTTGCCGGCCTTCTGCATCGCGACCGCCTGGACGATCATCGACAGGTCGAACGCCTCGACCTCGGGTTTGATGCCGTACTCGCGCATCTCCGACGCGAGCCAGTCGACGAGGTCCGGCGAGTTGTCGTAGACGCGCGTCGGGAAGTTCACCGAGCCGGTCGCGAGGGACGCCATGTCGGGCTTCAGCGACAGCATCGCGCCGCGCTCCTTGCCGGCGCCCGAGCGTCCGCCGGTCGAGATCTGGGTGATGATCCCCGGGCAGTGCTTGCGGATTCCTTCGAGCACCTGCGCGAACCGTTCGGGCGCGGACGTCGCCGACTCGTCGTCGTTGCGGACATGCAGGTGGACCAGCGTCGCGCCCGCTTCGAAGGCCTCGTGGGTCGACTCGACCTGTTCGGCGATCGTGATCGGGACGGCGGGGTTGTCCTTCTTCTTCGGCAGCGATCCGG
>CAXTDA010000106.1:0-10352 GCA_964242935.1 uncultured Burkholderiaceae bacterium
CCCGGTCCCAGTCCACGCCGGCCTGCAGCAGGTCGCCGGCCTCGTGCCGTGCGCCGGCGGGGTCGTCGACGTAGCAGGTGCTCCCCCGCACGGTCGCCGGCGCGATCTCGGCCGCGTCCGGCCGGAACGAGCCGACGGCGACGATCAGGCGGTCGCCGCGCGGCGCGCCGCGCGAGACCGGCGTGCGCCTCGGGGTGGCGGTGGAGCCGCCCTCCGCGGGCTGGGCGCGGATGGCCGGCGTGCGCTCGACGGAAGACGTCGACCGCCGACGCCGACCTCCCGCGGACGCACAACGCGGCGTCCGGGTGGAGGACCGTCAACGCGTCCGCGTGGTGATGCGCCTGCGCGCCGGTGCCGATCAGCAGCGCCTTCCGGATCGGGCCGGGCCGCAGCAGGCGAACCGCCAGCAACGACAGCGCGGCCGTGCGTCGGCCCGTCACGGTCGGGCCGTCGAGGACCAGCGACGCCTGCCCGGTCGACGGATCGAGCACCGTGACCGCGCCGAGCAGGACCGGGAGAGACCGGTCGGCGTTGCCGGGCGCGACCGTGATCAGCTTGTGGATCGCGAGGTCGCTCGCGACCGCCGGCATCGACAGCAACGTCGTGCCGTCGACCATCGGCACGACGAGGCGGTCCGGGCAGGCGATGCGGCCGTCGTCGCGCTCGACGACGGCCTGCGCGAGCGCGTCGACGAGCCGCGGATAGTCGAGGCGGGCGCGGGTGGCGGGGGCATCGAGGATCCGCGGAGGCTTGGACGTCATGGCGCAGTATCCTGCCTGCTTCCCGCCCGTCTCCCGACCTGTCATGAAAACCCTCGGCGCCCGTCCCGACGGCCTTCGCCTCGAACGCATGCGCGCCTCGCCGCGCTGGACCGGCGAGCGCTTCCGCAACGTGCATCCGGCCCTGCCGGGCCTCCGCGATGCCCAGGCGAAGTCGCCGTCGTTGACGGACTTCCTCTGCGGCGACGAACGACGGATCCCGCGGACGGGCCTGCCGGCCACCGACCCGCGAGGCGCGTGGACCGCGGCACCGCCGAGCGGCCTGCGCGCGACCTGGCTCGGTCATTCGACCGTGCTGGTCGAGATCGACGGCCACCGGGTGTTGACCGACCCGGTGTGGGGCGCCCGGGCGTCGCCGTCGCGGCTGGTCGGCCCGAAGCGCTTCCAGCCGGTGCCGGTGGCGCTCCGCGACCTGCCGCCGATCGACGCGGTGATCGTGTCGCACGACCACTACGATCACCTCGACTATCCGACGATCCGGGCGCTGGCGAAGAGCGACGTGCCGTTCGTGACGTCGCTCGGGGTCGGCGCGCATCTCGAGCGCTGGGGCATCGCGCCGGAGCGGATCACCGAGCTCGACTGGTGGGAGACGCACGACGTGCCCGGCACGGGACTATCGATCACCGCGGCGCCGTCGCAGCACTTCTCGGGGCGTGGGCTGAAGGACCGCAACGTCACGCTGTGGTCGTCGATGGCGATCCGCGCCGCGCGGTACGCGGTCTTCTTCAGCGGCGACACCGGCCTCACGACCGAATACGCCACGATTGCCGAACGCCTCGGACCGTTCGACCTGGTGATGCTCGAGGTCGGCGCGTTCCACCCGTCGTGGGGCGACATCCATCTCGGTCCGGACCATGCGCTCGAGGCGCTCGCGCTGCTCGGCGGCGGCGCGTTCCTGCCGGTGCACTGGGGCACCTTCGCGCTCGCGGTCCACGACTGGGACGATCCGGCGGAGGCGCTGTTGCGGCTCTGCACCGGGCCGGCGCAGGGCACGCGGCTGCTGATGCCGCGCCTCGGCGAGCCGGTCGAGCCGAGCCACGATCTGCCGCCGACGCCCTGGTGGCGGGCGGTCGACCGTCCCGGCGCCGCGCCGTCGATCCCGGAAGCACCGGCGATGAGCCTGCCGAGAGCGATGCCCTGGCCGTTCGATTGAGTCTGGTCCCGCTGAGCGTTGCATCGGTGCAAATGGCGGGGATTCGAGGGTAAGTCCTACGATTCGGGCTCCGCCAGCCGGCGTATGCTGCACCGCAACATCAAGTTGGAGGTGCAAGTGAAAGAGATCCTGAAGTCCATGATGACGTCGGCGACGGCCCTGACCCGGGACGGCCGGCTCCTCGACGCGACACGGGCGATCCAGCAGGCGCTGAGGGCGTACGCGCCGGCCATGCCCTCGGCGCCGCAGGCGCGCGAGCCCTCGACGCCGCAGCCACGGTCGCGCTACGCACCACGTCCCGGCGTCCGCACGGGCTTCCGCTCCGCCGAGCCTGCGGCGGCGGCCTCGTGGACGGCGCCGGCGGCCGATCCGCTGACGGTGGTCGAGCCGGTCCCGACGCCGTCGACCGGGTCGTTCCTCGATGGCATCCACGCGCACGGCGGGATCACGCTGCACTACAAGCTGTACGTGCCGGCGACCGTGAAGCCGTCGCCCGCGCTGATCCTGATGCTGCACGGCTGTACACAGGACGCCGACGACTTCGCCCGCGGGACGCAGATGAACGCGCGCGCCGAAGCCGACGGGTTCCTCGTGCTGTACCCGACGCAGTCGCGTGCGGCAAATGCGGCGGTCTGCTGGAACTGGTTCCGTCCCGAGGACCATCATCGCGGCGCCGGCGAAGCGGACTTCCTCGTTCATCTGACGAACCAGGTCGTCGAGCAATACGGCGTCGATCCGGCGCGCGTCTATGCCGCAGGGTTGTCGGCGGGTGCGGCGATGGCGGCGACGCTCGGCAGCGAATATCCGGACGTGTTCGCGGCGGTGGCGGTCCACGCCGGGCTGCCGCAGGGCGCCGCCCGCAACATCCCGGACGCGCTGACCGCGATGCGGAGCGGAACGCTGCGCCCGAGCGCCGTCGCGAAACCGCGCAATTCGGACGTCCCTGCGACGGTCGCGCCGACGATCATCTTTCACGGCGACCAGGACCGGACGGTCCACCCGAGCAACGCGGACCACGTCGTCGACGCGGTTCTCGCGCGGACGGAGGCCGCGATGGCGCCCGCGATCGACTTCGAAGGCAACGCCGACGGCCGGCCCTTCAAGAAGACCGTCCATCGCACCAGGGACGGCCAGATCGTGGCCGAGAAGTGGCTGCTCACCGGCGTCGGCCACGCGTGGTCGGGCGGCGACCCGCGCGGCACGCATACGGCGCCGGGCGGCGTCGACGCCAGCGGCGAGACGCTGCGCTTCTTCGCCGAGCATCCGCGCGCGGTGCCGGCCGCGGCATAGAGGCCCGGACGACGCACGCTGTCGTGGCCGGTCTGCAGCATCGATCGACGGTGTGCGGCTCGGGAAGACGAATCGGATAGGACCCGCAACGGATCGTTGACTGGGCGGAGCGTGGGTGCGTACATTCACGCGAGTGCCGAGCGTGGCGCGCAAGTCGAATCACGGCGGCGTTTCGGAGAGCATTACTCGATTGGGCAGCACCGACGATCGGGCGGCGCTTTGCGAGCGGCGCCGTTGACCCCAATCGGAGGACGACATGGATAAGATTCAGTTCATACGCCAATGGGCTGGGGCAATCCTTGCGTTTCTCGCTGTGTTCATTTCCTATGGACACGCAAATGCCCCCAATGAGATCGCTTTTGCCATGCCGATGTGCCTGTTCTTCGTTTGTGCTGCAGCCTATTCGAGTGAGAAACAAATACAGGAGCTGCGTCATCAGATTCGGAAGATGCAAGAGGCGAGTGGCAGTGACGATTCTAAGCCCTGATGATTGTTCGGTTCCTGATGCGTCCTGTAAAGCTGGTTATACGATCGAAGAGACGGCCCAACGGCACAACCCGACGTTCCGGCGGACCGCTTCGCGGCCGCTGAACTGAGTCGTCAGGTCTGCATGACGAACAAGCGCCATGTGACCACGGTTTGAGAATTGACTCGCACGGCATACGAGCGACATCGCGTCAGCGCCTCCGGCGTCGTTCGCAACGTCGTCCATGCACTGGCTCTCATGATCGTGACGGCCGGTTGCGGCACGGTGCCGGTAGCCCCGGCGGTTGGCAGTCCTGCCACGATGACGCACGACTCGAGCGTGCCGCTGCCGACACCTTCCGCATCGTGTATCACGTTTGCGACCGATATCTACTTCGAACCTCAGCGGACCGACCTTACCGCTCGCGCACAGGCCCGGCTCGCGGATCTCGTCAGCAGGTTGCCCAAAATCGAGATCGAGGCGATCCTCGTCGATGGTCACGCCGACAGCAGCGAGGCGCCGGCTTACGCCGAAATTCTGTCCGAACAGCGGGCTGAGGCGGTCAAAGCTTACCTTGTCGCCAACGGCGTGCCCGACACATCGATTCACACGAAAGCACACGGCAGCAAACAGCCACTCGCGGTCGAAAGCATCGATGGCCAAGTCAGCCTCGAGGGGCGCGAAAGGAATCGAGTTGCGGAGGTCGAGGTCATTCCGCGGCGACGTCCTCGACCGCCGCCAATACCGGGCGCGCCGCCGCGGCCGGTTTGCTGATTGAACTCGTTGTGACGGGCGCTTCAAGCGTTGTTCCCGGAGTCATCAATGCCCGAGAAGCTGATCGTCAAGTTGATCGACACGACTGATCGCGGAGACCAAGCGCGGTCAGCCAACGCTGTTGCCACGCGGTGCCGTTGCCGAGGCATGCTTGCAGTTTCTTCGTCAGCACGTCGAGCTCTGGACGCCCGACTTGGCGAAGCTGATTGCGGAGCGCTACAAGCTCACGTTCAAGGACAAGCGCGCCGACCAGGACTTCGCCTCGAGCGTCGCCATGGCACTGCGTCGCTACGAAACGTCGGGCTGGCTGGAAGTCGTCGACAAGGACCCACGCACGCTGGCGCTCAAATGGCGCCTTCGCACGGGACGCGATGGCCGGCTCTCGCTCGTGCGTCGAGCGGCCTGAACGGATCAGTAGGCTTCGTTTCCCGTCAGGCTCGCTGCCGCATTTCTCCTAGCTTGCCGTAACTGGCGTGTCCCGCATCCGACGGACGTCGGCCTGAGGAGGAGCACCGAACAGCCTGCTGTACTCCCGGCTGAATTGCGACGGACTCTCGTAGCCGACACGTCCGCTCGCGCTGCCCGCATCCAGGTGCTGGGTGAGCATCAGCTGCCTGGCTTCCTGCAGGCGCAGCGTCTTCTGGTACTGCAGTGGACTGGTCCCCGTCATCTTCCGAAAATGCTGCCGGAAGGATGTCGCGCTCATGTGGACGCTATCGGCCAAGCCGTCGATGTGGAGCGGCTTCGCGAAGTTCTGCTTCATCCAACGTACCGCTTTTGAAATCTGTTGGCTCGGGGTCCCATCAGCCACCAGATGTTGCAACTGCGGTCCGTGCGGTCCGACGAGGAGTCGAACGATAACTTCTTCCTGTAGCAGCGGTGCCAGCCGCGATATCAGGGAAGGCGACTCGCCAACAAGCAAGACAAGCCTGACTAAGGTTGCGACCAGCGGAGCGTCCAGCGTCTCGATTGAGAGGGTACGGTGGGGTTGCGTGCGAGCTGGGGGAGCGAGCTCCATGTCGGCGGCAACCTCCTGAACGCGACGTGGGTCCAGCGTCAGCATCATCCCAAGAAGCGGCTTCGCCGGCGACGCCGAGACGACGTGCGAGATGACCGGCAAGTCGATGGTCGTGACCATGGACTGCCCAGGTCCATATGCATTGACCTGCCCGCCGACCAATGCCTGCTTGTGACCCTGCGCGACCACGCCGAGGCCCAAGCTGAATATGCAATGCAGGGGTTCAGTCGGCAGCCGCCTTCGATGCAGGGATAGCGCCGGGATGGCGGTGAGGTAGTCGCCGTCGGATTGGGCAATCTGACTAATTGCACGCGCGAGCTCTCCAGTGTCTGGACTCAACGCCCTTTGTCCGCTTTTGGCTTGGTTCACGACTGACGCCTTGTGAATTGGTTTTTGCAAGTGTAGGCCGCATTGCTAGCCGAGGCGCCACAGCGCGAACTAGATTGGTTGAATCGGGCAAGAGTCTTGATGGTTTGGGCAACCTTGCGGGTCGGCATCCATCGACAATCACTCATCGGAAGTTCAAAGCGACGCTTCCCCTCCTCGCTTGAGAACCACCCCCCGCTTCTCCTTCTCGGAACGATGACAAATGACGACTGAATCCCTCCTGTCGATGACTCGTCGGCACACATTGATGACCGGGACCGCGCTCGCGGCAGCCTTCCTTTTTCCCTCTCCCTCACGAGCGGTTTCCTCAGCGGCGCCGGTTGGCGGCACCATGAGAAGTGTTCGCTTCAAGAACAACGGCCTCGACATGGCGGGCAACGTCTACTTCCCGCCTGGTTTCAAGGAAGGCCAGCGATACCCCGCAGTCGTGGTCGTCCACCCCGGTGGTGGCGTCAAGGAACAGACTGCGGGCCTGTACGCGAAGACGTTGGCGGGACAGGGCTTCGTGACACTCGCCTTCGACGCGTCGCACCAGGGTGAAAGTGGCGGGACGCCACGGCTTCTGGATGACCCGATGCGGCGGGTGGGTGACATCTACAGCGCGGTCGACTACCTGGTTTCGCTTCCATACGTGGATGCAGTCCGTATCGGCGCACTCGGAATTTGTGCGGGCAGTGGCGCCGCCGTGAAGGCGGCTTGCATGGAGCGCCGCATCAAGGCCATCGGTACCGTGAGCGCGGTCGACGTGGGCGCTGCCAGTCGCAAGGGCTGGGATGGAAAGGCATCCGAATCCGACCAGCTTGCGACCCTCGAAGCGGTCGCGAAGCAGCGGAGTGCCGAGGCCGCCGGAGCCGCTCCGGTTTACCTGCCCTACGTGCCGCAGGTCGGTGACAAGACTTGGCCCGTCGACCTGCAGGAGGCTGCGGACTACTACCTGACGCCGCGAGGCCAGCATCCGAACGCTCCCAACCAGATGTTGTTGACCAGCACGTCGAGCATGGTCGCCTTCACGGGGTTCGACCGAATCGACACGTTGCTCACCCAGCCCCTCATGGCCGTCGCCGGGAGCAAGGCGGGCTCTCTCTGGCACAGCCAGGAACTGCACGCCAGAGCGGCCGGCCCGAAGGAACTCTTCTTGGTGGATGGCGCTACCCACATGGACCTTTACGACGGCCCTGGAGCTGGCGTCGCCGCATCGAAGCTCGTCCCTTTCTTCAAGCGGACGCTCGGGTGACTGACCGATGGGCGCACGAACAGAGCTCTGGAGTTCGAAACATGAGTGAACGGAAAGTCTGGCTCATCACAGGCGCCGGCCGTGGGCTCGGCGTCGAGCTCGCCAAGGCCGCCTTGGCTGCCGGGCATGCAGTCGTTGCGACCGGCCGCGACCCGACGAAGGTGGCCGCTGCGACAGGCCCGCAGAAAGACCTCCTGTGTCTGAAGCTGGACATCACCGACATGGAAGAGGCCCAAGCGGCCACACATGCCGCGGTCGCGAAGTT
Organism: uncultured Burkholderiaceae bacterium; assembly: GCA_964242935.1. GTDB lineage: Bacteria > Pseudomonadota > Gammaproteobacteria > Burkholderiales > Burkholderiaceae_D > CAHJXF01. Next base: position 7,367 of record CAXTDA010000106.1, read on the forward strand.
CGGCCGCATCGACGTCTTGGTGAACAACGCCGGCAACTTCCATGCAGGCTTCTTCGAGGAGCTGAGCACCGAACAGGTCCGCAACCAAATCGAAACGTTGCTGTTCGGTCCCATGAACGTCGCGCGAGCGGTGCTTCCTGCGATGCGCAGCCAGCGCGCCGGTCTGGTGGTCAATGTCTCGTCCACGGCGGGCATCACCGGCGGGCTGTTCTGCGCGGCCTATGCAGCCGCCAAGTTCGGCATTGAAGGGTGGACCGAATCATTGGCTCTCGAGATTGAGCCGTTCGGCATTCGGACCATGCTGGTCGAACCTGGCTTCTTTCGCACCGAGTTGCTTACCCCGGGTTCGACGACCTTCGCTCAGCCAAGCATTCAGGACTACGCCGACCGCAGCAAAGCCACGACCGATACCTGGAGCGGCATGAGTGGCAAGCAAGGAGGCGATCCTGCCAAGCTCGCAGCAGCCATCGTGCAATTGGCTGGCTTGGACGCCCCCCCGGCTCGCTTTGCCGGTGGTGCTGATGCGCTTGAAGTGTTCGAGGCGAAGGCCAAGGCACTTCTGGAAGAAGCTGATGCGCATCGTGAGTTGTCAACCTCGCTGGGTCACGACGCCCTGTAAGTCACCAACCCACGGGGCGTCCTCGCATCGGAACCGATAGCCGGCTCTCGCTCGTGCGTCGAGTGGCCTGAACGGATAAGTCGGGTTCGCTTCACAGGGCATGACCGCCGTGAATATGCCGACGCAAGCATGTCCCTTCCCATCGCAACAACTCAGTTGGCCAGGGCGTTGTTGCGACTCCATTCGCGGCTTCGTGGCGAACTCGCCAAGGGGCGTGACGACGAAGCCCATTCGCGCAAACTCCCAGCCGTACTCCTCGAGGTATTGCAACGTCAGTTTGTGCCATGCGCCTGGTGATCTCGCACCTGGGACGCTGAACAGCGTCTTGAAGCAGGCTGGTCTCAAGTAGAGGAACCTATGCGATACGCCGTGGTGATCGAGAAGGCTGATGGAAATTACTCCGCCTACGTTCCGGACCTTCCGGGATGCGTGGCGACCGGCGCAACGGTTCACGAAGTGGAGCCCGGGATTCGCGGGGCCATCGAGCTGCACGTCGAAGGCATGCGCGAGGACGGTTCGAGCATCCCGGCTCCTTCGAGCCAGGTCGAGTACATCGAGGTGCAGCGTAGTGCCTAGCGCATCCACCGCTCGAGCAGGCCGGGCTCGAACTGCTGGTCGATGAAGTCGGCGAGCCCGTCGAACGTGGCGTCGAGGGGCTTCACCTCGATGCCGAACAGCGCCCGCATCGCGGCGGCCGATTCGAAGAGGCCATGGACGGCGATGCCGAGGACCGAACCGCGCTGGCAGCCGAGCGGCGTGCCGTCGGCACCGTGCACCGGCCGCCCGGCATCGTGCGACGCCGTCGTGACGCCGTTCCGGATCTCGTAGGCCGGCACCTCGAGCCCTGCGAGCCCGGCCCAGGGCGCCTGCAGGTCGGCGAAACAAAGCGTCACCCGGCCGATTTGCTTCCGGTCCTCGTAGCGGGTCGACAGCGGTAGCAGGCCGAGTCCCGCGACCGTGCCGGCCGCCCCGTCGATGCCGTCGGGATCGTCGAGCACCTCGCCCAGCATCTGCAGCCCGCCGCAGATGCCGAGCAACGGCTTGCCGGCCTCCGCGTGGCGGACGATGGCGGCATCGAGGCCGAGACCGCAAAGCCACGCCAGGTCGCCGCTCACCTGCTTCGATCCGGGCAGCACGATCCAGTCGGCGTCGACCAGCGCCGCCAGGTCTCGCGCCCAGGTCAGACGAAGACCGGGCACGCGGCGCAACGGCTCGAACTCGTCGAGGTTGCTGATCCGGGGATACGCGACGATCGCGACCTTCGGCCCACGCCCCGCGGTGAACTCGGCAGCGAACACGCCGTCCTCGTCCGGCAGCCCGTGCTCGCGCCACATCGGCAGCACGCCGACCACCGGCACGCCGGTCAGCGCCTGCAATTGCGCGGGCCCGGGCGCGAGCAACGCGGCATCGCCGCGGAACTTGTTCAGCACGAAGCCCGCGAGCGACGGCTTCAGCCGGTCCGGCAGCAGCGCCCACGTGCCGTACAGGTGGGCGAAGGCACCACCCCGGTCGATGTCCGCGACGAGCAGCCCGGTCAGGGATCCGGCCTCGCGCGCCCAGTCGGCGACGCCGAGGTTGACGTAGTCGTGGGCGGCGAGGTTGATCTCGGCCGGTGACCCGGCGCCCTCGACGACGATCAACGCGTGCGCCGCACGCAGACGAAGGAAGCTGTCCCGCGCGACCACGGCGAGGCGGTCGCTGCGCTCGCGCCACGGCTGCGCGGACAACTCGCGCGACACGCGGCCCTGCAGGACCACCTGGCTCGCCGTGTCGTGCTCCGGCTTCAGCAGCACCGGGTTCATGTCGACGATCGGCGTCACGCGCGCGGCGAGCGCCTGGAAGTACTGCGCCGCGCCGATCTCGCTGAAGCCGTCGGGCGTCACGACGACGCGCGCGTTGTTGCTCATGTTCTGCGCCTTGAACGGCGCGACGTCGATGCCGCGCTGCGCCGCCCAGCGGCAGAGCGCCGTGGCGAGCAGGCTCTTGCCGGCGCCGCTGCTGGTGCCCCAGACGATCAGCGTCCGCTTCACGGGTCGATGTTCGGCAGCACGCGCGGCCGGCCGGCGCCGGTCTCGATGCGGACCGCGCCGCCGAACGCGTCGACGATCGCGCGATGCAGGTCGGCGTCGTCGTACGACCCGGCCGCGCGGACCCGGCCGTCCTCCAGAACGAGGATCCGGTCGGCATGCATCGCGAGCGGCAGGTCGTGGAGGACGGTGACGACGGTCCTCGTCGCCGCAAGAAGGCGCGCCAGCCGCACGGTGGCCACCTGGTGCGGCGGATCGAGATGCGTCGTCGGCTCGTCGAGCAGCAGGACTTCGGCTTCGCCCGCGAGCGCCCGCGCGCGCAGCACGCGCTGGCGCTCGC
>CAXTDA010000107.1:0-10327 GCA_964242935.1 uncultured Burkholderiaceae bacterium
GAGATGCCGCAGCGCTGGAGCGCGACGCTCGGCCGCTGGATGGGGCTGAACACGCCGATCGGCGTGCGCGTCGCGCTCGCCGCCGACACCGCGGCCGACGGGTTGGCTAACGCGGCGCCCATGACGCCGCCGGCCGGGCTCGCCGCGAAGGCGCACGCGGTCGCCGAGTCCGCGGCGGTGCCCCTGCCCGAAGACCAGATCATGCTGATGCAGACGCTGGTCGGCGCGTGGCCGCTCGAGCTCGCCGGCGCGATCGACGTTCGCAGTCCCGCCGTCCGCACCCGGCTCGACGCGTTCGTCGAACGCGTGCGCGCCTGGCAGGTGAAGGCGCTCCGCGAGACGAAGCGGCCGTCGGACTGGTCGATGCCGAACGAATCGTACGAGGCGACCTGCCGCGACTTCCTCGACCGCATCATGGATCCGGCCGCGGGCCAGTTCGTGCGCGAGGCGGCGGCGTTCGTCGCATCGATCGGGCCGGCGGGGGCGCTGAACGGGCTCGTGCAAGCGGCGCTGCATCTGACGGTGCCCGGCGTGCCCGATCTCTACCAGGGTACCGAGTTCTGGGACTTCAGCATGGTCGACCCGGACAACCGGCGCCCGGTCGACTTCGGCGCGCGGCAGGCGGCGCTCGACCGGCTGGCGGACGGCCTCGATGCGGCCTCGCTCGTCGCCGACTGGCGCGACGGCCGCATCAAGCAGGCGCTGATCGCGCGACTGCTCGCGGTCCGCACCGACAAGCCCGAGCTGTTCGCATTCGGCGATTACCACGCGCTGACCGTCGAGGGCCGCCAGGCGGCGCAGGTGATCGCGTTCCTGCGGCGCGACGGTCCGGAGCGGATGCTGGTCGTCGCGCCGATCCATGCGAGCGGGCTCCTCGACGGCATCGATCGACCGCTGGTGCCGGCCGATCGCTGGGGCGACACCGAGGTGCTGCTGCCGCCGGGGACGGCGTCGACGGCGTGGATCGACGTGGCGACGGGGCAGCGCCGGCGGACCACCGCGCGACGGATGAAGGTCGCGGACCTGTTGAGCGACTTTCCGGTCGCGGTGCTGCGGGATGCGGCGCGCGGTTGACGTTCGTCTGGCGTCGACGCGGTGGTTTGAGCGAACATCCGGGGCCGTCATCGACAACGCACCGGAGACCTCATGCAACGCGCATTCGAACGGCTCGCCATGGCCGCGCTGGCTTTCGCATTCGTCGGATCGACGGCCGGTTGCGCCGGCCCGTCCCCCGCCGGCACCGACGCCACGCCGCGCTTCCGTGTCGACGCCTCGTGGCCGAAGCCGCTGCCGAACAACTGGATCCTCGGCCAGGTCAGCGGCATCGCGACCGACGCCGACGACCACGTCTGGGTGCTGCAGCGCCCGGGCAGCCTGACGGACGACGAGCGCGGCGCCGGCATGACGCCGCCGTTGTCGAAGTGCTGCGTCGCCGCGCCGCCGGTGCTCGAGTTCGACGCGGCCGGCAACCTGCTGCGCTCGTGGGGCGGTCCCGGCGCCGGCTACGCCTGGCCGACGAACGAGCACGGCATCCACGTCGACGCGGCCGGCTTCGTGTGGATCACCGCCAACGGCGCGGACGACGGCCAGATCATCAAGTTCACGCGCGACGGCCGCTTCGTGCTGCAGATCGGCAAGGTCGGCCCGCAGACCGGCAATACCGACACCACGCGCCTCGGCCAGCCCGCAGGCGTCGAGGTCGACGCGACGGCGAACGAGGTCTACGTCGCCGATGGCTACTACAACAAGCGCGTCATCGTCTTCGATGCCACGACCGGCGCGTTCAAGCGCCAGTGGGGCGCGTACGGCAAGCCGCCGAGCGATGCCGAGAAGCCGAACCTGCGGCGGACCGCGCCGCCGACCGAGGCGCAGCTGACGCAGTTCGGCAACCCGGTGCACTGCGTCCGCGTCGCACGAGACGGGCTCGTCTACGTGTGCGACCGGCTGAACAACCGCATCCAGGTGTTCCGGAAGGACGGGAGCTTCGTGAACGAGTTCTCGGTCGAGCCGCGGACCGCGGGGAACGGTGCGGTCTGGGACGTCGTGCTCTCGCGGGATCCGGAACAACAGTGGCTGTTCCTCGCGGACGGTCGTAACAACCAGGTGCTGACGCTGTCGCGGCAGACGGGCGCCGTCGCCGGCACGCTCGGCCGGCCCGGCCGTTACGCCGGCGAGTTCCACTGGGTCCACGACCTCGCGATCGACTCACACGGCGATCTCTATCTCGGCGAGGTCGATACGGGGAAGCGGGCGCAGAAGTTCGTGCGGGAACCGTGAGGCGCGCGTTCGAATCGATCGAAGCCGAATCGCCTCGCGTCCATGCCACCGATCGGTCGCCGCTCTGCGGTCGCCTCGCGAGCGGAATGCGGTTCGGGATGCTGAGGCGTCGGGCGTACCCAGGAGTCGCCAATGGATTGGAACCATCTTGCCGACTTGATTCGTGCCCTTGCGTGGCCGGTCACGGTGCTCGTGATCCTCGGCGTCTTTCGCCGCGAACTACGGGCGATCGCATCCCGCATGGAAGGCGCGAAGCTGCCGGGCGGAACGGAGCTCTCCTTCGGTAAAGCCGGGGTCGACCGACCGGTCGAGTCCGGTCCGAAGGCCATCCCTTCGAGAGCCATTCCGATCGATTCATCCAAAGTCGGCAACCTCTACTGGCTGGGTCACGACCTCATGTGGACGATGGACGTGCTGCTTCGCCAAGCACCGGGCGCGTCCATTCAACACGGTCTGCGCCAATCGCTGCACCATAGTCGAAGCCTCGGGTTGGACGCGAGCGAAGCGGGAAGGTCGCTCGGACGACTCGGCCAGGACGCGGACCGGATGTCCGAAGCGGATTGGACGTCCGCGTCGCGCGATCGCTTCGCATCGGAGATCAAGTTCATCGCCGACAGCGTCGGGACCGCCGTCAGCGCACTTCAGGACGGGTATGAAGCACGCGCAGGCGTCGTCGCGGACCGATGAGATCGCGAACGGCGCGAAAGAAGGTCGGGGTCGACGTCATGCAGCGCGGGACACGATCCGGTGGGCGGTAATCGGTCGAGATCCTGATCCTTGCTGGCAACATGAATGCGTAGTCTTTTTTCGCTTCCGCAGGCGTCTTAGCGCCGGCCGCTTTCGAGGCGAATTCGGCGGATCGCATCCCTGCATCAGGAAGCTTCCCAGCGCATCCAAATTGCTGCGACCCCGAAGCCAGCGCTTTAGGGTACGGTGAGGCGGGTTCGGGCAGAGACGCGCAGCTTGTCATCGCCATAGGCGATTGCCACTTGGTACGAGTGCCCCGAAGCCAACTGGAAAAAATTGCCGAGGGGGATCGCCAATTGCAGCGACTCACCCGGCTCCAGCGTGATCTCGGGCCGCAAAACCGGCGTCGCCCAGGTCTGAATGGACTGCCGCGGAAGCTCGTGCCCCGTCGTCTCGTCGATCACCGACATCGAGAGATAGCCGAACGAAATCAGCAAAGACGTCCGGTAGACCTCATTCGACCACGGCCATTTCATGGCCGGCGCCGGAACGCCCATGTCCGGATTCAGGATCGCGACCGTACGGTCCGACCGGTTGGCGACCCGCACACTCGCCGAAAGCTCGGCCGAAGGCGTTTCGCGGGGAAGAACTTCAATCGTTGCTGCGAGCGCTTCCATCGGCTTCGTTTCCGCTGCGCAACCCGCAAAGAGGCAGCACAAACCCAGCACGAGACCCCATGAGATGCGACTCACCCGGCGCTTCATTGCCTTCGGCGCTCATGAAGGATTGAAGTAATTGGCCGACGAGGTGGAACAGGTCGCGTCGGCCGTCGGGCCGGTCGGCGGCCCGACGTTGCCGCCTTTCGGCGTGGCATGAAAATTATTGTTCAACCGAACAGCCTCGTTGAAATAGGCATCAGCGACCTGATCCGGCGTTCCGCCCATTGCCGCATACAGCGCGGTTTCGGCGGCCGCTTCGGTCGCCCCGTGGAAGTTCGTTCCCGCACCCGCCGCCACCGTCAACTTCGTGTCCCAGGCCAGAATGGATCCGTCGAATGCCGTGTGATGATCGGTTGCGTGATGATCCTCATGGCGCCGGTTGGCGGTGAACATGGCCGCATCGTTGGGATCGCCGATCGCCCGAAAGGTCGAATTTCCGGCACCGGTACACGCCGGCAGCGGCAGCATCGCCCCGATGGCGGCCTTGGTAGCCACGATCGACCAGGGACCCGCGGCAAGAACGGTCTCGTCGAAGCTGCCGGTGTTCGTGGCGACCGTCGCGACCTTCGCGTCGACCCCGCCGGCCGCCGATGAAAATGCCAATGTCGGCTTTTTCATCGCCGTCCGCGTCGCAGCCGTACTCAAGACGATCGTGCCGTTCAACATGGGCGGGGTGAATCCGACGGGTGCCCCGTTGACGACCGAGTTGGCGAGACTATTGGTTTGATGCACCGTTCCGGCCGCCCAGTTTGCGACGCGCTGGATTACCGGCCCCTGTCCGAAATCGACGGCATCGCCCTGCACGGGCGCGCGCGGCCCGAGCTGCCAGCCGAGCTTGACGGCGCCGGGGACGCGCGGGAAACCGTATCCGAAGGCATTCCCCGTCGTGTTTGCCATCGCCGCGGGAAGCGGCTCTTCCACCGACCGCCCCGCGGCAACCCGACCCACGAGCGCCGCTGCCGGTTTCGCGGCCGCCGGCAGCGTTGCCGATTCGGCTTTGCGACCGATCACGCTTTTTTGCGTGAACAGCGGGGATTCACCGTCCTGTCCCTCGACGGCCTGGAAGGGAGCAAAAGACCCCGCTGAACGCTTTTCAGGCATTCGCGCGATCGTCGAAGGCGAGCTCCTGGTCGAAGCCGCGCTTTCTTCCTTCTGTTCGCATTGCGCGCACTTGCTCTGGATCACCGCCGGCAAGCTGCTCGACGCCGCCCCTCCCATCCGCATGATTCGCTGAGCGATTTGATCCGCTTTCGGCGCATTTTCGCCGGTGACGTCGTCCTTGGCGGCGCTCACCAACCGCTGTACCGCGCCATTGCCGATGGCGCGCTGCAACTGGAGGAAAGATTGCGCCGGGTGCGCCGGGCGGCCTTGCGGCAATTGAGCTCGCGTGGGGCTCGCGGTTGCGGCAGACGCATTCTGCGCTGCTTTCCCGAAGGTACGCATGGTATTTCCCCCTTCGTTCGGCTGTCTTGCAAGGGCCGCTGAGAGGATTCGGTCAAGCGGTCGTGAACCGTCTTCGTTTTCGCAATCTATGGCGAGAAGCGGTTGAAGTCAACGCTCGACGGAAGGCGCGCCGTCTCCCACCCACTCGTCCGAGCCCCGCTCCGGAGTAGCACCGGGTATAGCAACATTGCCAAGCGCCAGAAGAGCTACGCCTGTAACTACTTTTAGGCGCCTCCGCAATGTCAGTGGGTAGCCTACCCGATAGCGGTCTTTCGCAACCGGCTGGTTCTGGCCGCTTGCGGGCACAGGACAAGGACCGCCCCGAGCGAATCACCTTGGAAAGAACTTCCAGTGTCCTTCGGAGATCACTTCCACGGAATCATCGACCACCTTTATCGCCGTCCGATCATCGATCGCGTAAGCGGGACACCCGATGTTAGCGGCCCATCGCCCGGCGGCGGCCATGGTGTTTTCCGTGAACCCGGGGTGGTCCAGATGGGGAAAAATCGAAAAATTCACAACCCCAAGTGCACGATCGTTCCCGGTGATTGGCGGCCTGGTCTCGACGAACTCCTCGCCGACTCGCGGCGTCATGGCCATGCTGCCGGCGCTCAATCCCACCCAGACCGTGTCAGGCAGCGACGGCAGGAGGTCGGCGAGCCCCGACAGGCGCATCCAGTAGCTGAGGTACAGCGCGTCGCCGCCGTTGACCAGCAGCGCATCGGCCTCCTGCACCCACCGCACCCAGCGTTCCTTCGCGAGGCTGGGCAGCGCGGTCAACTCCAGCACGCCGACGGACTTCCATGGCAATTCGCACATCGGCGTCACCTCCTTGCCGGCTATGAAGCGCCAGGCGCCCGTCGGGGTGCCCATCGGATGGCCGTAGAGCGCGGTCGGAATGCACAGCGCGTGGCACTCGGCCATCGGCTTACGCAAGAGATCGCGCAGCGCGTCGTGGATGCTCGGGTTGCTGACGCCAGCGGAGGTCAGTAGCAGCTTCATGGTGCCCTTTTTTCGATGGCCCGGCCCACGGGCTCTGTCTGGTCATCGACGAACGGGAAAGCGGAGTCGACATCGCCGCGTTGGCGCCGGTCGGCCGACCGAGTTGTGGAGGCGCGCGCGAACGTCGGCTCCTGGCCGAAAGCGGTACTCCGTGCAGATGCCTTGCGGCCCGCGCTTCATGCCGTCAGGTGCTTGGCCGCGCAACGATCGTGAGCAGACAGGCTGGGGGCGAGCGCTTCACGCCACGTCCCGATCCCGGTACAGAGACGATGGAAGCCGCTGGCAAGCGCGCAAACGCCGACGTGACTGGTGGGCGGTACTGGGATCGAACCAGTGACTTCCACCGTGTGAAGGTGGCACTCTACCGCTGAGTTAACCGCCCGATCTCTGCGAGGAACCGCGTGCAGACGGGGCGCGAATTATCGCATGCGTCCGCGCGGACGTCAGCACACGTGGGTCGGCGGCGCCCGGCGAGGCCCCCCGGCCCGAAGCGGAGACAGACCGATGAACACCATCGCGAGTTGCGCCATCCATCCGGCCGTCGGCATCGCGCGGGTCGGCAACAGTCGCACCGGTTACTTCGTCGGTCCCGAGATCCCGGGACGGCCTGTCCGCCCGCCGGGCGGCTTCAAGGACGGTCCGCATCGCGACGAGATCAAGCGGCAAGCCGCGCGGTTCCGCGTCTTCGCGTTCGCCGAGGACGGCAGCGTCGTCGGCGAGCTCACCGCCAAGGACGCCCGGATCGTCTGGCGGGTGGAGCTGGCCAACAAGAAGGCGGAGTGGGACGCCTTCGCCGGCCCGCGCGGCGAGGAGCTCGCGTTGAAAGACCGCCGGCCGGGCTCGGAGTGGCGCAACCGCGACGTGTATGGCGATGCCCGGCAGGGACTGATGATCGCGCCGACACCCGCGACGCTGGCGACCCCGGGCGACCGACACGTCTTCGACGACGGCCAGTTCATGGGCCGGCAGGTCACGCTCGGCGAGGCGCGGGTGGAAGATTCCGGACGCCTGCTGGTCTTCGGCGGCTTCGGACGCAGCGAGACGGTCGAGGAAGGCAAGCGGATCGGCCACTACGCGAACAACGACCGCTGGTTCGACGACATGGCCGACGGGCCGGTCCGCGCGGAGGTCACGCTGCTCGACGGGCGCGTGCTGCAGGCGAAGCCCGCCTGGCTGATCGCGGCCCCGCCCGACTTCTCCCCGGACACCGTAAGCCCGGTGACGCTGTTCGACGTCGCGACGGATACCGCGGTCCGGCTGCTCGCGCTGCCGGCCCCGGCGCGGCCCGAGTTCTGCCGGCACGTGCTGCCGATGATCGACCGCGCCGCGGGCGCCATCTGGACGAGCGCGAGCGCGCTGAAGGGCCATGCGAAGTGGAAGGACGGGATCGACCTGGCCCGGCTGTCCGATCCGGGTGACGGCGCGAAGGCGTTGCGGCACGCCTTCTTCGACGTGCTGCGCGATCCGTTCGCGACCGGCGCCGCGGCGGCGGCCCAGGCCAACCAGAAGTTCATGCCGGCGCTCGCGGGGGACAGCGGCGACTGCGAGGACGGCGACCCGGCGACCTGGCTGAAGATCACGCAGACGCAGTACCGGCTGATGCGCCAGTGGGCCGACGGCGACTTCGTGGCCGACTGGCCGGCCGGTACCGCCGTCTCCGACGACATCACGCCGGCCGGCCTCGACCGCGCCGCGCTCGAAGCGTGCTCCGGCGGACCGTTCTATCCGGGCATCGAGGCCGGCTGGATCTTCCGGAAGGCCGAGGCGTACCAGGAACCGTTCCGGCTGAATGCGTCGCTGCTGGTCGCAGGCGACGTGACGAAGCGGATGGCCGTGCCGTGGCAAGCCGACTTCTTCGAATGCAACACCTGGTGGTGGCCCGCGCAGCGACCGGACGACGTGCTGCCGGAAGCCACGCTCGCGCGGCTGGGCGACATCGACCGGGCGCTCGCGAACCCGGATCTCGGCGACAAGGGGTCGGACCAGGTCGTGCGCGACGAGCTGGTCGCTGAGCGCGACCGGCTCGTACTGCGCCGGGTGCCGTGGGCCCGTTCGCTGCCGAGCGAGAGCCCCGACGGCGACAACGCAATGGTGAAGCACTGGGCGGAGCTGGGCTTCGTCACGCCGGTCCTGCCGGACGGCTCGCAGGCCGTCGCGGGCGGTCAGCGCGTACTGGTCGAGAACGAGGCGGCCGAGATCGCGCTGCTCGACCAGACCGACCTGTCCGACGCGTTCCATCGCCTCGTCAACATCGAACGCTTCCCGCAGTTCCGGAAGACCGCCCGCGAACTCGCGTCCGCATTCTTCGGTGGGGCGGACTACGGCGACGCGCATTACCAGCCGTTCGCCTACTCGGTCGACGCGCTCCGGGAGCGCATGGACTGGATCTACAACGACTTCGTCGCGCAGATGGACGATCCGCACTTCCTCGAAGCCTTCCCGAAGGCGGCTGTCGTGGAGAACCTGCGGCAGAAGGCGCCGATGAACATGACGGATGGCGCGTGGCTGCACCACATCCTCGCAGCCGGCCCCACGGGCGAGGTCCGCTCCAGGTTGTTCGCGATCTGGTCCGACGAGGCCGGCGGCGGGCAGCCGGAACTGAACCACTCGAACATCTACGACACGCTGCTCCGCAGCCTGGACGTGTTCCTGCCGCCGGTGACCTCCCGCGACTTCGTCGAGCTCGACCTGTTGCCGTCGGCCTGGACCAATCCGGTCTTCCAGCTCTGCGTGGGCCTGTTTCCGGAAGACTTCCTGCCGGAGCTGCTCGGGATGACGCTGTACCTCGAATGGGAGGCGACGCCGACGATGCTGCCGGTGGCGCGGATGCTGCGCAAGTTCGGCATCGATCCGCAGTTCTACGCGATGCATGCCGCGATCGACAACGTCACGGCCGGCCATGGCGCGCTCGCACGGCAGGCCGTCGAGCTCCACCTCGAGGAGATCCGGACGCGAAGCGGAGAGGACGCGGTGCAGCGCGAATGGAAGCGCGTCTGGAACGGGTATGTCACGTGGGCGACGCTGGGCAATTTCGGCTCGGACCTGTACGACCTGCTGGTCGCGTCCTACCAGCCCAAGGACGACTCGGCCGTTCGGCAGCGCATGCTGGGGCTGATCGAACGCAAGGCGCCGTACGCCCGCACGGCGCACGGTACGGCGCGCCTCGGCGCAGTCCCGCTCGGGGCGCTCTTCGCCGATCCGCCGCGGCTGCTCGACGCGCTCGTCGCCGAAGGATGGGTGGACCCCGCCCACCCACGCGACAGCTTGTTCATGACGCAGCTGACGACGTTCCACGGCCCGATGTACAAGGTGTTCTCGGCGGCGGAGCAGGACACCCTCCTCGACTGGATCGAGAGCCTCGCAGGGTCCTCGCCGAAGCCCGCTCCGGGGCCCGTCGCACCCGCCGAGGAGGTCGAACGGATCGTCACCGACCTGATGGACAAGGGCGCCGCCTCGCCCGAGCACAGGAAGTACGAGCTGAAACTGGCCGATGGACGAACGCTCAAGGTCGCCGACCTCTTCGCGACGGGCGACGCCCGCGCGGTCATGGCCGACCTCGCCGAGAGCGACTTCGTCGTCCGTGGCGACTCGGGCGGTAGTCCGCTGATCTCGCGGGTGTTCGGCGACCTCATGTCGAACGTTCTCAGCCCCAGGCAGGTCGCCGCGTTCGCCGAGTGGATCGACGGCGGCTGTCCGATGCCGGGCGCACTGCTCGCCAGAGGCGATCTGGTGCGCTCGCTCTCGGCGCGTTCGAAGGAGGACCAGGCGTCGTCGGTCGCGCTCTCGGCCGTGCCGTTCGCCTGGCGGCGCCAGTTCATCGGGACCGGCAGTGTCCATTAGATGGTCGGGCGCGGTCGTCTTCGGCGCCGGGATCGCCGGCTGCCTGGCGGCGCTGGTGCTCCGCAACCGGTTCGACGACGTCGAGATCGTGAGCGGCTCGCCGAGCGCGCGCCGGATCGACTTCCCGATGACGGTCGGCGCCGGCCTCGTGCAACGGCTTCGCGACCTCGCCCTCGGCGACGCGTGGGATGGGTGGGCCGGCAAGGTGCCGCTGGACACGCAGTGGTCCGCCTGGGGCGGGCCGGACATGGAGCGCCGGCTCGCGCTGATCCCGGGCGAGCCGCGCCCCCTCGTCGGCCGGCGCGGTCTCGAGCGGGTCCTGCGCGCGCGGGCGCTCCGTCGCGGCGGGAGGCTGTGTG
>CAXTDA010000108.1:0-10290 GCA_964242935.1 uncultured Burkholderiaceae bacterium
ACATGCCGGTCGTCGTCTCGATGCTCAACAGCTACTCGGGCTGGGCGGCGGCGGCCACGGGCTTCATGCTCAGCAACGACCTGCTGATCGTGATCGGTGCGCTCGTCGGCTCGTCCGGCGCGATCCTGTCGTACATCATGTGCCGGGCGATGAACCGCAACTTCATCAGCGTCATCGCCGGCGGTTTCGGCGGCGGCGCGCCTGCAGCAAAGGGGGCGGGCGCGGCCGAGCCGGTCGGCGAGGTGACGCCGATCAGCGCGACCGAAACCGCCGAGCTGCTGCGCGACGCGAAGAGCGTCGTCATCGTGCCGGGCTACGGCATGGCGGTGGCGCAGGCGCAGCACGTGGTGTTCGAGATCACGCGACTGCTGCGCGACAAGGGCGTCACCGTGCGCTTCGGCATCCATCCGGTGGCCGGCCGCATGCCGGGTCACATGAACGTGCTGCTCGCCGAAGCCAAGGTGCCGTACGACATCGTGCTCGAGATGGACGAGATCAACGAGGACTTCCCCGACACCGACGTGGCCATGGTCATCGGCGCGAACGACATCGTCAACCCGGCCGCGCAGGAGGATCCGACCAGCCCCATCGCCGGCATGCCGGTGCTGGAAGTCTGGAAGGCCAAGACGTCCATCGTCATGAAGCGGAGCATGGCCTCCGGCTACGCGGGGGTCGACAACCCGCTCTTCTACAAGGAGAACAACCGCATGCTGTTCGGCGACGCGAAGAAGATGCTCGAAGAGGTGCTGTCCGGGTTGCGTGCCTGAGCCAGGGCACCGTCGATTCTCGATGTCCGAAGTCTGGAAGCCCAACGTGACCGTCGCTGCCGTCATCGAAGGCCGGGGTCCGCACGCCGGTCGCTACCTGGTGGTCGAGGAGGACACCCGTGACGGCCTCCGCATCAACCAGCCTGCCGGCCACCTCGATCCGGACGAGAGCCTGATCGACGCGGTCGTCCGCGAGACGATCGAGGAGACGGCCCATCCGTTCGCGCCGACGGGCCTGCTTGGCGTCTATCTGTCGCGCTCGATGAAGACGAAGCGCGACGAACCGGTCGAGCCGGTCACCTACCTGCGTTTCACGTTCGTCGGAACCGTCGGCGAACCGGTCGCGGGCCTCGCGCTCGACCACGGCATCGTCCGCGCGTTGTGGATGTCGCTCGACGAGCTCCGCGCCTGCCGCGACCGCCACCGCAGTCCGATGGTGATCCGCTCGGCCGAGGACCACGCGTCCGGCAAGGTCGCGGTGCCGCTGTCGACGCTGTACACCGACGCGTCGGCGCTCGGTTCCTTCCAACCGACATGAACGCCCGCCGCATCGTCGTCGGGCTGTCCGGCGGCGTCGACTCGGCCGTCGCCGCGTGGCTGCTGAAGCAACAGGGTCATGACGTCGTCGGCCTGTTCATGAAGAACTGGGAAGACGACGACGACGAATACTGCTCGACCCGCGAGGACCTGATCGACGCGGCCGCGGTCGCCGACGTCGTCGGGATCGACATCGAGGCGGTCAACTTCTCGGCCGAGTACAAGGACCGCGTATTCTCGTCGTTCCTCGCCGAGTACCGGGCCGGCCGAACGCCGAACCCCGACGTGCTCTGCAACGCCGAGATCAAGTTCAAGGCCTTTCTCGACCACGCGCTCCGGCTCGGCGCGGACGAGATCGCGACCGGCCATTACGCGCGCGTCGACCGCGATGCCGACGGCCGCGTGCGGCTGCTCAAAGGCGTCGACCCGAACAAGGACCAGAGCTACTTCCTGCATCGACTGACGCAGGCGCAACTCGCGCGCGCGGTGTTCCCGCTCGGCGGGATGCACAAGAGCAACGTGCGCCGGCTCGCCGAGCGCATCGGCCTGCCGAACGCGCGGAAGAAGGACTCGACCGGCATCTGCTTCATCGGCGAGCGGCCGTTCCGCGATTTCCTCAACCGCTACCTGCCGACGACGCCCGGTCCGATCCGGACGAGCGACGGGGAGGTCGTCGGACAGCACGTCGGGCTCGCGTTCTACACGCTCGGGCAACGCAAGGGCATCGGTATCGGCGGCGTTCGCGGCCACGACGACGCGGAGGGCGCGTGGTTCGTCGCGCGGAAGGACATGGCGACGAACACGCTGTGGATCGTGCGCGGCCACGATCATCCGTGGCTGCAGTCGACGCGCGTCGTGTTCGGCGACGCGAGTTGGGTGGACGGCTCGGCACCTGCGACCACGCGGCTGTCCGCGAAGACCCGCTATCGACAGGCCGATGCGCCGTGCCGATTCGAACGCGATGGCCAGGACCGCTGGGCGCTCGCATTCGACGACGCGCAGCGCGCGGTGACGCCGGGCCAGTCCGCGGTGCTCTACGACGGCGACGTGTGCCTCGGCGGCGGCGTCATCGTCGATGCGCAGCCGCTGACCGAAGCGATCCGGCAAGACACCGTCCCAGGGGCGTCCAGGAAGGCGGTGGCTCTGCCGCATGCCTGAAGGCTGCAAGGCGAAGTCGACGGCTGACGACACGCCTCGGGCGCGCAGCGACCCCACGGGTCAAATGGAAAGCGCCGCAGCGCGTCACTCGGCCTCGAGCGACGCGGAGACGTATTGCGCGTGATGAACGGTCAGCGTGACCTTGAGCGGCGGCAAGGCGGCGCCGTCGGACACGGGCTTCGCGACGCGAAAGCGGCAGTCGAGCTGCACGACGCCGTCCTCTGCGAACAGCGTGGTCCTGCTTCCTTCCGCGCACGTCAGCGGCTCGCCACCCAGCGTCGCCGCGAGCGTCAGGCGCGTGTCGTCGTGACTGCCGGCGAATTCGGCCACGAAGCGGAGCGGTCGCCCGATCGTCGAGGGATCGAGCGGACAAGTGACGTCCTGGGAGTCGGTCGGCACACGGACCGCGACGCAGCGGCCCGCCGTCTCCGCCGTCGCGGATGCGGGCAGCACGACGATGCACGACGCGAGCAGCACGCGAATCGACGCATGAACGATGGGGCGGGAGAAACGACGCATGGCGCGGTCGATGCGTATCGAGGCCCGGACGGTATCATTGTCCGCCGCAGAATCCATAACGTCGAAGCCGCGGCAGCCGGCATCCGTCACCGACAGGCTCCATGGCCGCACCCGACATCGGCAAGCTCAAGATCGATCGCGGGAGCCTCGCGCCGAAGAAGCGACGGCGCGTCCGCTGGTGGATGGTCGTCGTCGCGCTGCTGGTCGTCGGCGCGGCCGCGCTGTTCCTGGTGCCGCGACCGGCCGCCGTCCAGACCGCATCGGTGGTGACGCGTTACCCCGCGCAGCAGGTCACCGTGCTCACCGCGTCCGGTTACGTCGTCGCGCAACGGAAGGCCGCGGTCGCGACCAAGGCGACCGGGCGTCTCGAACAGCTCAACGTGCAGGAAGGCAGCCGCGTGAAGAAGGGCGACCTGCTCGCGCGCATCGATGCCCGCGACGTCCAGGCGCAGCTCGCGGCGGCCGTCGCGAACGTCGCGGTCTCGCGCGCGGCGATCGCGTCGGCCGAGGCCGACCGGCGCAACTCGGCGATCGAGCTGAAGCGGAGCCGCGACCTCGTCTCGCAGGGTTTCGTGTCGGCGTCGTCGCTCGACGCGGCGGTGGCGCGCGACGATCGCGCGACGGCGTCGATCAACAACGCGCGAGCCGGGCTGCAGGCCGCGCTCGCGAACGCGAACAACGCGAAGGTCGCGGTGGACTTCACGGAGATCCGCGCGCCGTTCGACGGCGTCGTGGTGACGAAAAGCGCGAACGTCGGCGACATCGTCACGCCGTTCTCGTCGGCCGTGGACTCGAAGGGCGCGGTCGTCAACATGGCCGACCTGTCGACGCTCGAGGTCGAGGCCGACGTCTCGGAGGCGAGCCTGTCGAAGATCAAGGTCGGCCAGCCGTGCGAGATCCTGCTCGACGCGCTGCCCGACGTACGCTTCTCGGGGACCGTGAGCCGGCAGGTGCCGACCGTCGACCGCGCGAAGGCGACCGTGACGACGAAGGTCCGCTTCGACCGACTCGACGACCGCATCCTTCCGGACATGAGCGCGAAGGTGAGCTTTCTCTCGAGCAAGGTCGACCAGTCGGCGAACAAGCCGACGATCGCGGTCTCCGCCGACGCGGTCGTGACGCGCGACGGCAATCCGACCGTCTTCCGCCTGAAGACCGCCGGCGACCGCAGCGCGGCCGAGGCGGTGGCCGTCACGACCGGCGCGACCTATCCGGACGGCGTCGAGATCACGTCGGGCAACCTCAAGTCCGGCGAGAAGGTGATCGTGCGGCCCGTGGACCGCATCGCCGACGGGACACCGGTCGCGGTGTCGGCCCGGTGACCGACCGCGCGCCCATCCCGATCGACCCGGACGACGCGGTGCCGCTGGTCGCCGTGCGCGGGCTCGAGAAGATCTACATCCGCGGCGAGCAGGCGGTGCCGGTGCTGCTCGGCCTCGACCTCGACATCCCGCGCGGCGACTTCGTCTCGCTGATGGGGCCGTCGGGCTCCGGCAAGAGCACGCTGCTGAACCTCGTCGCCGGCATCGACAAGCCGACCGGCGGCAGCATCGTCGTCGACGGCGTCGACATCGCCCACCTGCGCGACGCGGACCTCGCCGCGTGGCGCGCCGCCCACGTCGGCTTCATCTTCCAGTTCTACAACCTGATGCCGGTCCTGACCGCGTTCGAGAACATCGAGCTGCCGCTGCTGCTGACCGGCCTGTCGCGCCGCGACCGCAAGGACCACGTCGAGGCGGCGCTCGAAATGGTCGGTCTCACCGACCGCTCGGACCACTACCCCAACGAGCTGTCGGGCGGCCAGCAGCAGCGCGTCGCGATCGCCCGCGCGCTGATCGCCGACCCGACGCTGATCGTCGCCGACGAGCCGACCGGCGACCTCGACCGTCACACCGGCGAGGAGATCCTGAACCTGATGGACCAGCTCAACCGCGAGCTCGGCAAGACGATCGTGATGGTGACGCACGACCCGCGGGCCGCCGGCCGCGCGCGGCGCATGGTGCATCTCGAGAAGGGCGTGCTGGTCAGCGACGCGGAATACCGGGCCGAGCTCGACGAGGCGTCGCGGGTCGCGCATTGACGGAAGCCGCATGAAGCAATCGATCGTCACGGTTTCCCTCCTCGTCGACGACTACGACGAGGCGATCCGCTGGTACACCACGGTGCTCGGCTTCGCGCTGCTCGAGGACACCGCGATGGGCGGCGGCAAGCGCTGGGTCCGGATCGCGCCGCCCGGCTCGACCGGCACCGCGCTGCTGCTCGCGGCAGCGAGCGACGACGCGCAACGCGCGATCGTGGGTCGCCAGGGCGGCGGGCGGGTCTGGCTGTTCCTGCACACCGACGACTTCGCCCGCGACCACGCGGCGATGCGCGCCCGCGGCGTGACCTTCCTCGACGAACCGCGCGACGAGCCGTACGGCAAGGTCGTCGTGTTCGAGGACCTGTACGGCAACCGCTGGGACTTCATCGAGCCGCGCTGATGTTCGTCCTCAAGCTGCTGACCCGCAACGCGATGCGTCAGAAGCTTCGCATCGGCCTGACGATGATCGGCCTCGTCGTCGCGCTCTGCGCGTTCGGGCTGCTGCGAACCATCGTCGACGCGGGGTATGCGGGCGTCGAGGGCACGTCGTCGATCCGTCTCGTCACCCGGAACTCGATCTCGCTCGTGTTCCCGCTGCCGCTCAACTACGCGCAGCGGATGCGGCAGGTCGACGGCGTCAACGGCGTCTCGTACGGCAACTGGTTCGGCGGCGTCTACATCAACGAGCGCAACTTCTTCCCGCAGTTCGCGGTGGACGGCTCGACCTATCTGGACCTCTATCCGGAATACCTGGTCTCCCCCGCCGAGCTGAAGGCCTTCCTCGCCGATCGGCAGGGCGCCGTCGTCGGACGGAAGCTCGCGGTCCAGTACGGCTGGAAGGTCGGCGACCCGGTGCCGCTCCGCGGGACGATCTACCCCGGCACGTGGACGTTCACGATCCGCGCGATCTACGACGGCGCCGACGCGAAGACCGACGAGTCGCAGTTCCTCTTCCATTGGGACTATTTGAACGAGACGGTCAAGAAGCGCTACGGGCGGCGCGGCAACCAGGTCGGCTTCTACATCGAGCGCCTCGTCAACCCCGACGACGCCGCGCCCGTCTCGAAGCAGCTCGACGCGCTCTTCCGCAACTCGCTCGCCGAGACGCTGACCGAGACCGAGAAGGCGTTCCAGCTCGGCTTCATCTCGATGACCGAGTTGATCCTGGTGGCGATCCAGGCGGTGTCGTTCGTCGTCATCCTGATCATCATGGCGGTGATGGCCAACACGATCGCGATGACCGCGCGCGAGCGCACGTCCGAGTACGCGACGCTGAAGGCGCTCGGCTTCAGCCCCGGCTTCATCGGGTGGCTGATCGTCGGCGAGTCGCTGTTCGTCGCGCTGGTCGGCGGCGCGCTCGCGGTCGCGGTGACGCTGCCGATCGCGCACGTGTTCGCGGGCGCGATGGGCACCCTGTTTCCGGTCTTCAAGGTGTCGGGAGAGACGGTGCTGCTGCAGTTCGTCGCGGCCGCGATCATCGGCCTCGTGGCCGCGGCTTGGCCCGCGTGGAGCGCCGGTCGCATCCGCATCGTCGACGGGCTCCGGCATGTCGCCTGACCGACGACGATGAAGGCGATCCCGTTCGCGTACATCGCGCGGAACGTCTATGCACGAAAGGTCACAACGCTGCTGACCGCGAGCGGCATGGCGCTCGTCGTGTTCGTGTTCGCGAGCGTGCTCATGATGACCGAGGGCATCCGCGCAACGCTGATCGCGACCGGGCAGCCCGACAACGTGATGGTGATCCGGAAGGCGTCGGCCTCCGAGGTGCAGAGCAGCGTCGGGCGCGATCAGGCGCAGGTGATCGACGGCAGCCCCGAGATCGCGACCGACGGCGACGGCGCGAAGCTGATCTCGAAGGAGCCGGTCGCCGTGATCAACATGCCGAAGCGGAAGCGCAACCGGGACGACCCCGACAAGCCGGCGAACATCGTCGTCCGCGGCACGACCGCCGCGGGCTTCCAGATGCGGCCACAGGTCCACATCGTCGAAGGCCGCATGTTCCAGCCCGGCACGTCGGAGATCATCGCCGGCCGGAGCATCGCGCGCGGCTTCGCGGGCGCCGGGCTCGGCGAGAGCCTGCGCTTCGCGCAACGCGAGTGGACGGTGGTCGGCATTTTCGACGGCGGCGGCAGCGCGTTCGACTCCGAGGTGTGGGGCGATGCCGAGCAGCTGATGCAGGGCTTCCGGCGCCAGTCGTTCTCGTCGGTGCTGTTCCGGCTCGCTGATGCGGGCCAGTTCGACGCGATCAAGACGCGATTCGAAGGCGATCCGCGCCTGACGATCGAAACGAAGCCCGAGAAGCAGTTCTACGCCGAACAGTCCGAGTCGCTCGCGCGCTTCATCGGCATCCTCGGCACGACGCTGTCGATCATCTTCTCGATCGGCGCGGTCGTCGGCGCGATGATCACGATGTACGCGAGCGTCGCCGCGCGCACCGGCGAGATCGGCACGCTGCGCGCACTCGGATTCCCGCGATCGTCGATCCTGGTCGCGTTCCTCGTCGAGGCGCTGTTGCTCGGCCTCGTCGGCGGCGTGGTCGGCCTCGCGGCCGCGTCGGCGATGCAGGCGGTGAGCCTGTCGACGACCAACTTCCAGACGTTCTCGGAGCTGACGTTCCGCTTCCGCATCACGAACGGCATCGTCGTCGAGGTGATCGTCTTCGCGTTGCTGATGGGTTTCGTCGGCGGCTTCCTGCCGGCGTGGCGCGCGGCGCGGATGAAGATCGTCGACGCGCTGCGCGCGGCTTGACGGCTACCAGCCGAGTTCGCTCGTCGGCACGGGTGCATCGGTCCACGGCATCCGGACGCCGGCCGGGGCGGGGATCATCGGCACGCTGACGTAGCCACCGCTGACGAGCAGTTTTCCGCCTGCCGTCAGGACGGCACCGTGATTCGTCCGTGCACCCAGCAACCGGCCGAAGGGCGACCACGTATTGCTCCGTGGGTCGTAGGCCTGCACCGCATCGTCGGTCGTCGGCACCGACAGCACGGGCGCGAAAAGGATATCGACCGGAAGCTCATTGCCGCCGGCGCGCAGCACCCGCCCGTCGGGCATCGACGTGACCGTGAAACCCACGCGCGGCGCGATCGTTCCGCCGGGCAACCAGACGCCGGCCGCCGGATCGAACACTTCGGCATTCGGCTGCGCCCAGATGCCCACGCCGAGCGATCGTTGCGTGCCGCCGACCGCGAGGACCTTCCCGTCGGGCAACGAAACCAGCGCAGGTCTCGTGCGGATCGCGGCCGTGGTTCCGTACGCGGTCCAGTGACCGGACGCGACGTCGTACACGGCGGTGTTGTTGCCGAGAACCAGAACGCTGCCGTTGCCGACCAGCACCCCCTGGGCGGCCGACACCCCGTTCGGGACGGACTCCGCGGGCGCCCAACGATCGCCCGCCGGATCGTATATCTCGACGACGCTGCCATCGCAGGCGAGGATCCGGCCGTCGAGCAGCGCGACCGCGAAGGCGGTGGTCAGCGTCGCTGCCGAGGCTCTCGAAGTCGTGGTGGCCGTGACCGGGTCGTACCGGTAGATCGTGATCTTCGATTCCTGGTTCGCCGCGGAGGCGATCAGAAGGACCTTGTCGTCGGGCGTCGCGAACGCGTCGACGATCGAAAACGTGCCCGGCAGCGCACCCGGCGAGGTCCAGCGGTCGGCCGACGGGTCGTAGCGCTCGACGAGCCGAACGGGGACCGCGGAAGCCGTCCCGCCGAATGCCAGCACGGATCCGTCCCGGAGCGGCACGAGCTTCGGACCCCCGTCGCGGACCACCGACGGATTCGCGGTTGCCTGGAAGCGCCCCTGCGGTATCGGACCGCAGACGATCCGGGTCGTACCGGCGCTTCTTGCCGCGCCCTTTCCGTACAGCACCGTACAGACGCCGCCGATCGGCGCTGCCGCCACGGCGATGTCGTAGGACTGCGTCGCGTCGAGGCGGGTCGCGAACGTGAAGGCGCCGTCACTCCCCACCGACAGCGGATCGCCCCCGTTGACGGTCAGCGTGACGCTCGTTCCCGGCGCGATGCCCCGAATCGTCCCGCTGATGGCGACCGTCGGTGCGGGCGACGGTCCGCCATCGTCGTGCCCGCAAGCGGCGAGCAACGCGGTCGCGAGGGCGATGCCGGTCCTGCCCCCGACCGTTCTTCGTCGAGGCGACGCAGGTGCCGACGATCGCGGCAACCCGTGGAAGAGCAGCGGCGTCCGCGAGTTTGCGGCTCGATCGAACCCGAGTCCGTGCAACCGGGAAGAATGGGGCGAACGCGCGCTGCCCACCATCAAAACCGATCCGTCAGGACGTCTTCTTGACGAGCCGCGCGATCGGGTCGTTGGCCGCCGACTGCGACCCCATCCACTGGCGGATGCGGTTCGCGTCGCCGAGACGCGTGAACTTGCCGAACGAGTCGAGCAGCACGATCACGACCGATCGTCCCTCGATGACCGCCTTCATCACGAGGCACTTGCCGGCCTCGCTGATATAGCCGGTCTTCTGCACGACGATGTCCCAGGCCGGGTTCGAGACGAGCGAGTTCGTGTTGTGGAACGCCAGCGTGCGCTTGCCGACCGGCACGCTGTAGTTGGGATCGGTCGAGAACTCGCGGATCGTCGCGTTCGCCGACGCGGCGTTGACGAGCTTGACGAGGTCCTCGGCGCTCGCGACGTTCAGGCTCGACAGCCCGGTCGGATCGTGGAACGCGGCACTGGTCATGCCGAGCAGGCGGGCCTTCGCGTTCATCGCCGCGATCGCCGCGTCGAGGCCACCCGGATAGTTCCGCGCCAGCGCATGCGCGGCGCGGTTCTCGGACGACATCAGCGCGAGATGAATCATGTCGCGCCGCGAGAGGGACGTGCCGACCGCGAGCCGCGAGCTCGAGAACTTCTCGGTGTCGAGGTCGTCCGCGGTGACGGTGATCATCTCGTCCATGACTGGGTGCGCGTCGAGGACGACGAGCGACGTCATCAGCTTCGTGATCGACGCGATCGGCAGCGCGACCTTCGTGTTCCGCGAGAACAACACGTCCTGCGTGCCCTCCTCCATCACCAGCGCGACGCTGGACTTGACGGCGAGGTTGTCGTCGAGGTCGCCGATGACGGAGTCGGTCCCGAGCCGGAGGCCTTGCGTCGCGGCGAGCGACGGTCTCGCCGTCGCCAGCGCATAGACCTTCCGGAGGCGCACGCCGCGCATGCCGCGCGCGCCCTGGACCAGCACGGCGCGGCGCGCGACGAAGG
>CAXTDA010000109.1:0-10243 GCA_964242935.1 uncultured Burkholderiaceae bacterium
GCGTAGAACGAGTCGCGAAGCTTCTTCGCCTCGTCGACCAGCTTCTCCTGGTTGGTCGTCGCCTCGCGGACCACGTCGCGCTCGGCGCGCAGTTGCGTCGCCTGGAACCCGAACCAGGCGAGCAGCACGAGGCCGAGGATCGCGACCGGCAGGAAGGCGCTCGTCGTTGCGCGGGCCGGTGGCGCGGGCGTCGACCGGCCGTCGGTCGGCAGACGCTCGACCGCGTCCGACGGACCCGACGGGTCGAAGGGTTCGCTCATCGCTTCGCCTTCGGGGCGTCGGGTGGCACGGCCGCGGCCGGATCGGCCGGCGTGACGGTGATGCCCTGCGTCGCGAGCAGGTCGGTCAGCGCCTTGTCGCGATTGGCGACCGACAGGTCGGCGAGCGCCTTGACCATCTCGCGGTAGAGTCCCTGTAGCTGCGCGCTTTGCTGGAGGTATTGCGCCCGCTGCGCGAACTCGACCTGCGCCGCGCGGTTTTGACTGAACAGCATCATGTTGTAGCCGACCGCGAGCGCGACCAACAGCGCGATGCAGGTCGACACCCAGAATTGCCAGCGTTCGAGCAAGGCCTTCTCCGAAAATCTGACGAGGCCGATGGTACCGAATCTCGCGCGACGCAGGCCGGAAACGCGCGGCAACCGGCCGTCGAGCGGCCTGCGTATAGTGCGCGAGGCGCTGGCGATGCTCGATGAACGACGCGACGGTGCCGCGAACCCGAACCCCGGACGGAACTGCCGATGCACGATGGTGAACGCGCGACCCCGACCCGCTTCGCCGAAGCGATCGCCGAGGGATTGCCGTATCCGCTCGGCGCGACGCCCGATCCGCACGGCGTCAACTTCGCGTTGTTTTCCGCGCATGCGACCGGCGTCGAGCTCTGCCTGTTCGATGCTGACGGTGCGAACGAGATCGAACGCATCACGCTTCCCGAGCTGACCGACGAGGTCTGGCACGTCTACGTGCGCGGACTGAAGCCCGGCGCGATCTACGGTTATCGCGTCCACGGTCCGTACCGGCCAGCCGACGGTCACCGCTTCAATGCGAACAAGCTGCTGCTCGATCCGTACGCGAAGGCGCACGTCGGCGAGCTGAAGTGGTCACCCGAACTGTTCGGTTATCCGATGGAGCAGGGCGGCGACGGCGATGCGGACCTCGCGTTCGACGCGCGCGACAGCGCGGCCTTCATGCCGAAGTGCGTCGTCGTCGATTCGAACTTCGCGTGGACCGAGGCATCGCGGCCGCGCGTGTCGTGGGAGCACGTCATCGTCTACGAGACGCACGTCCGCGGCTTCACGAAACGGCATCCGGCCGTGCCCGAAGCGTTCCGCGGGACGTTCGCCGGCCTCGCCGAGCCCGCGGTCATCGATCACCTGAAGACGCTCGGCGTGACCTCGGTCGAACTGCTGCCGATCCATACGTTCGTCAACGACAGCAACCTGCTCGAAAAAGGCCTGACGAACTACTGGGGCTACAACACGATCGGCTTCTTCTCCGCGGACCCGCGCTATTTCGCGAAGAACACGATCGACGAGTTCAAGTCGATGGTCGACCGTCTGCATCACGCGGGACTCGAGGTGATCCTCGACGTCGTCTACAACCACACCGCGGAAGGCAACCAGCGCGGCGCGACGCTGTCGTTCCGCGGGATCGACAACGCGTCGTACTACCGGTTGATGCCCGACAACCCGCGCTTCTACATCAACGACACCGGCACCGGCAACACGCTCAACCTGTCGCATTCGCGGGTGCTGCAGATGGTGACCGACAGCCTGCGCTACTGGGTCGTCGAGATGAAGGTCGACGGTTTCCGCTTCGACCTCGCGACGATCCTCGGGCGCGAGCCGCACGGCTTCGACGAGGGCGGCGGCTTCCTCGACGCGTGTCGGCAGGATCCGATCCTGTCGTCGGTGAAGCTGATCGCCGAGCCGTGGGATTGCGGCCCCGGCGGCTACCAGGTCGGCGGCTTCCCGCCCGGATGGGCCGAGTGGAACGACCGCTATCGCGACACCGTGCGGAGCTACTGGCGCGGCGAGGCGGTCGTGCCCGAGCTCGCGACGCGGCTCGCAGGTTCCGAAGACAAGTTCAACCATCGCGGCCGGCGACCGTGGGCGAGCGTCAACCTCGTCACCGCGCACGACGGCTTCACGCTGAACGACCTCGTGTCGTACGACGAGAAGCACAACGACGCGAACGGCGAGGACAACAAGGACGGCTCGTCCGACAACCGCTCGTGCAACCACGGCGTCGAAGGCCCGACCGACGACGCCGGGATCGTCGCGTTGCGCGAGCGCCAGAAGCGCAACCTGCTCGCGACCCTGCTGTTCTCTCAGGGCACGCCGATGCTGCTCGCCGGCGACGAGTTCGGCCGTACCCAGCGCGGCAACAACAACGCGTACTGCCAGGACAACGAGATCGGCTGGGTCGACTGGGACGGACGCAGCGAAGCCGACCGCGCGTTGACCGCGTTCGTCTCGCGCCTGATCGCGCTTCGCCGCGCGTTGCCGGTGCTGCGCCGGCAACGCTGGCTCGATGGCGAGTGGAACGAGAAGATGCAGGTCCGCGACGTCGCGTGGATCCATCCGGGCGGCAGCGACATGAGCGGCGACGCCTGGAACGATCCGGCGACGCGCTGCTTCGGGATGCTGGTCGACGGACGCGCGCAGGTCTCCGGAATCCCGAAGCTCGCGTCGGACGCAACGATCCTCATCGTGCTCAATGCGTCGCCCGATGCGGTCGAATTCAAGCTGCCCGACATCGAGGGCAGCGATCGCTGGACCTGCCTCATCGACACCAACGTGCCGGTGCGCGACCAGTTGGGCGAGCTCGAAGCGAACGACCATTACCTGGTCACGGGCCGGTCGGTGTTGCTGTTCGTGCTGCAGACCCGCGGCGCGACGCAGCGCGTGATCGAGCGGCTCGAGAAGCGACTGACCGAGACGTGACGGCGGCAACGGAAAAGGCAGGGACGACATGACCGGCAGCGCATTCCTCCGTTCGGTCCGACAGGGCGTCCGCGCGTTCGGCCGCGACTGGCGGGCCGGCGAGCTGCGGCTGCTCGTGCTGTCACTGGTGATCGCGGTGGCGGCGATGACGAGCGTCGGCTTCTTCGTCGATCGCCTTCGCGCCAGCCTCGAGCGCGACGCGGCGCAACTGATCGGCGCCGACGTCGTCGTCATCTCCGACCAGCCGATCGCCTCGACCCTCGTCGACCTCGCGACGCGCCTCGGTCTCTCGACCTCGCAGACCGTCGCCTTCCCGAGCATGGCGCTGGCGGTCGTTGCGCCACCGACTGGTGGTGGGCCGGCCCCCGAAGCGGCGACCCAGCTGACGTCGGTCAAGGCCGCGTCGCCCGGCTATCCGCTTCGCGGCACGCTGCGGACCGCGACGGCCCCGGGCGCACCCGACGGTCCGACGAACGGCCTGCCGGCCCCCGGTGCCGTGTGGGTGGACCCGGCGCTGCTGCCCGCGCTGCACGTCCGCGTCGGCGACTCGATCGGCCTCGGCGACCGGCAGTTCCGCGTCGAGCGCCTGGTGACGCTCGAGCCCGATCGCGGCATCTCGTTCGTCAACCTGTCGCCGCGCGTGCTGATGCGGCTCGACGACCTCGCCTCGACGAACCTGATCCAGGCCGGTAGCCGCGAGACGCATCGGCTGCTGGTCGCGGGGCCGCCGGATCGCGTGAAGGCGTACCGCGACGACATCGTGCCGAAGCTCGGTCGCGGGCAGCGGCTCGAGACGCTCGAAGCCGGACGGCCCGAGGTGCGGAACACGCTCGACCGCGCCGAGCGTTTCCTCGCGCTGGTCGCGCTCCTGACCGCGATGCTGGCGGCGCTGGCGGTCGCGCTGGCCGCACGCCGCTTCACCGAGCGGCATCTCGACGCGACCGCGGTGATGCGCTGCATCGGCATCACGCAGGACGCGCTGCTGGTCACGCATCTGTCGGAATTCCTCGTCATCGGCGTCTGCGGCGCGGTGCTCGGCGTCGTGCTCGGCTACGCGACGCACTTCGCGTTCGTCGCGTTGCTCGGGTCGCTGCTCGCGGCCACGCTGCCGCAACCGTCGGGCTGGCCGGCGCTTCAGGGCCTCTCGATCGGCGTCGTGCTGCTCGCCGGCTTCGCGTTGCCGCCGGTCGTGCAGCTGCGGCACATCGCGCCGATCCGCGTGCTCCGCCGCGACGTCGGCCTGCCGCGCGGCGGGACGGTGGTCGGCTACGCGCTGGGTCTGGTCGCGTTCGCGGCACTGACGCTGTGGAGCGCCGGCGACGTCAAGGTCGGCGCGATCACGCTCGGCGGCTTCGTCGGCGCGTTCGCGCTGTTCACGCTGGTTGCCTGGCTCGCGTTGCGGGCACTGTCGGCCGCGCGTCACGGCGCGAAGCTCGACGCGTCGTGGCGCTTCGCGCTCGCGTCCATGCAGCGGCGGCCGATCAACACGATCGTCCAGACCGTCGCGATCGCGATCGGCCTGATGGCGCTGCTGCTGCTGTCGGTGACGCGGACCGACCTCGTCGCCGCGTGGCGCCGCGCGGTGCCGGCCGATGCCCCGAACCGCTTCGTCATCAACGTCCAGCCCGACCAGCGGACCGCGTTCGTCACCGCGCTGAAGGACGCGAAGCTGTCGAATTTCGACTTCGCGCCGATGGTCCGCGGCCGCCTGATCGCGATCAACGACAAGCCGGTCGGGCCCGCGGCCTACCAGGACGAGCGCGCGCAGCGCCTCGTCGATCGGGAGTTCAACCTGTCGTACACCGACGACCTGCCCGCGCACAACAAGGTCGTCGGCGGCACGTGGTTCCAGCCCGGCGCGGACGACGAGGTGTCGATCGAGGACGGCATCGCGAAGACGCTCGGCGTCAAGCTCGGCGACGTGTTGCGCTTCGACGTCGCCGGCGTCGCGGCTGCCGGACGGGTCACCAGCGTCCGCAAGCTCGACTGGGACTCGATGCACGTCAACTTCTTCGTGATCTTCCCGCCGAAGACGCTCGGGACGCTCGCGCAGACCTCGATCTCCGCGTTCCACCTGAGCGACGGCGACACCAGCTTTACCGGCCGGCTCGTCCAGCGCTTCCCGAACGTGACGGTCATCGACACGGGCGCGATCTTCAACCAGGTCCAGGCGATCGTCGACCAAGTGGTGCGCGCGGTCGAGTTCCTGTTCGTCTTCACGCTCGCCGCCGGCCTGCTGGTGCTCTACGCGGCGTTGCTGTCGTCGCGCGACGAGCGCACCCGCGAGGCGGCGCTGCTGCGGGCGCTCGGCGCGTCGCGTCGTCAGCTGACGCGCGCGCAACTGGCCGAGTTCGTCGGCATCGGTCTCCTCGCGGGCCTGCTCGCCGCGGCCGGCGCCACGGCGACCGGCTGGGTGCTCGCGACGAAGGCGTTCGACTTCCCGTACTCGTTCGGTGCGACGGCGTGGGTCCTCGGCACCGTCGGCGGGACGGCGCTGGCGCTGCTGGGGGGTTGGTTGGGACTGCGGCCGGTGATGAACGAGCCGCCGCTCCGCACGTTGCGCGAAGCCTGACCGAGCGGTCAGGCCATCGAGCCGGAGATCGTTTCCATCAGCTTCTTCCGCGAAGCGATCAGTCCGTTCGTCTTCAGCTGGTCGAGACCCGGAATCCGGCCCTCCGACAGCGCCGGCACGTAGCGCTCCAGGACGCGCAGGAACGGCCGCATCAGGTGCGGATCGAACTGCACGCCGGACAGGTTCAGCATCTCCTCGACCGCCACGCGGTGCGGCCACGCGCCCTTGTACGGACGGGCATGCGTCAACGCGTCGTAGACGTCGGCGAGCGCGCAGATCCGCGCGGCGAGCGGAATGCGCCGGTCGGCGAGCGACGACGGATAGCCCGCGCCGTTCCACCACTCGTGATGGTGCTTCGCGATCACGGCCGCCATCTGCAGGACCGGATCCTTGGCCCCCTGCAGCATGTACGCCCCGACCTCCGCATGCGCCCGCATCGCGGTCAGCTCCGACGGATCGAGCGGACCCGGCTTCAACAGGATCATCTCGTTGATGCCGATCTTGCCGATGTCGTGCAATCGCGCCGCGTGCTCGATGCGCGCGCAGTATTCGTTCTCGAGCCCGATCTCGCGCGCCAGCATGCCGGCCAGGTGACCGACGCGAAAACAGTGCTGCCCGGTCTGATCGTCGAAGAACTCGGCGGCCAGCGCCCAGTTCTCGGCCGTGTCGTACGCAACGCTGCGGATCTCCTTCAGGATCGCGTCGGTCCGCAGCTTCGCGAGGTCGTCGTGGATCGCAGCGAGTTCCTCGTGCTTCTCGACGCGCGCCTTGATCGCGTTCGGTCCATGGATCGCATCGACCGGATGACCTTCCGGCAACCCGCCGACCGCCGGCGCCATCCATTGCCGCACGTTCGCGAACGGATCGAACGGAAACTCGAGGCGCGGCGGCGCCGTCTCGAGCTCGACGCCGCGATCCGACAACTGACGATAGAACTTCGCCCGCTTGACGCTAGTGGTGTACTCGACCAGTTCCTTCGCATACCGCATCCCCAGCTTCGCCGTCTGCTGGTCGATGGCGTTGCCATAGACCTTCATCAGCGCACGCAAGACGTCGTCGTGGTAAAGGCGCGACTTCTTTGTGACCTGATAAAGATCGCGAAGCTTCTGCCGCGAAGACGCGTAACCTTCCTCCGTGCGATGCGCCCACTCACAGAGTGCTTCGGCGATTCGGAGGAGGATTTCGACGCGGGTGTTTATTGTTAGCCCGACCGTTCTCTTCGCTGCAAGGATCAGTTCCTCAGCCGTCTCGTGATCAAAGGTATCAATTAGGTATAACGCACGGTAGTACTCATAGGTCGCCTTCATTACCGGATCAATGATCGATGATCCGATTAGCGAGTTTCCGACGGTGAGGAACTGCAATGCCAAGTGTGCATCTTGGAGCCGATGCGCACAAAATAACCCATTTGTAGCACACTGAAACCGAAGGTGGATAATTATCGGATGTTCATCCTGAACATTGATTAACGAAACCGCCACAGCGATCGCATCGTGATAGTGACCCATCTCCTTTAATGCAAGCCCAGCATTAGCCAGGCATGCAGCAGTCTGTAAAGGATCCCTAAGTTTGTACGCATAAGACAGCGCAAGCTGTAAATGGTTGAGAGATGATTGGTAGTCAGCAGCTTGTGTTTGCATTACGCCAAGCAAATTGTGAAGACGACGCAGCGTTGATAAGTCATCTTCTTTGACAACCTCCGATAAAATCCTTTCTGCCAAGATTCGCCCATGCGGGCTGCGGCCAATACGCGAATAATAGAAGCTACAGTCAAGCAAGAGCGTCGTTACCTCCTGCGCAAACCGACTGGCCGTCAAGGGAAAAAGTAGGTTCACGGCTTTGCCAACCAAAGACTCCTTGGTGTCGGATTGCGCCAGCAGAACGTCCTTAAGCTCGGCCGCGAGACTCTCGACTACGGTCGACTGCTTTCGCCGATCCAAGCTCTCAAAGGCGCTAATCCAATGCGTCGGTAACGAACTAAGTGAATTCGCTAATTCAAAGCGCGACAAGTCGACGGTATTCATAATTTGACAAGCGTATGTTGCTACGTAAAAACTTCGTCTGCTCTGCGACGTTCAACGCCTCATCGGTGTTAGCTAGCAGAGAAATCCTAATTAGCTGCGCACCGGCAGATGTTGTTCGTAAGCTGTTCTCTTGAACATTATAGACGTTTGGAGCATTTACCACTAGGAGTTTTAGAAATGAGCCAAAGTAAAGTGAGCGACTCGACCTGTGCCAACTCGTACCATGACGACGAAATAAGCGATCTTATCTTCTTCGACGACTCGAACTATGAATTTGTCGGGGGCGGTGACGCCGCTAACGGTTATTAAATCCCGCACGGCCGTGCGACTGCGGTAGTGATAATGCTTGCGCATTAGCCGCCTTTTTGCCGACCAAATAACTGCCGTCGCTCCTCGCTGTCTTAGGGACTTGGAGTGTTACATCAAACAATTCGTCGAAAGTGTAAATGCAGATTCAAGGCCGTGAATGAACCGAGGCCGACAACTTCATCTTGATGACGATACCCGCTTGAAGACTAGGTCCACTCGTGTCCGTTTAACTTGTGCTTCATAGAGAGGCGAAGTAGTCAATAACTACTTCGAGGGAACCAAATTCGATAGCGTGCTTCGCTACGTTTACAACTGAGGGCTTACCATGATACGCAATCGAGTGGTCCGCAACTTGCATCATCAGGATGTCGTTTGCTCCGTCGCCTACAACTAGTGCGCCCGCTCGATTAAGGCCAAGACTTTCCATTGTTCGCTTAACAATCTCTGCTTTTTCCTTTGGACCAATAATCGGCTCTTTAAGTCGTCCGGTTAGCTGGTTACCTTTAACTTCCAAGATGTTCGCGTAGCCGGCGTTAAGAGATAGCGAACTGACGAGACGTTCGGTGAAATAAGTAAACCCGCCTGATATAAGTAGTGTGTAAAGGCCAGCAGCCTGCACGGCGCGGATAAGCGCTTCCGCTCCGTCTGTTAATCTTAGGCGCTCTTCATAAACACGTCGTAGAACATGCTCATCTAGTCCAGCGAGGAGTGCGACGCGTCTCCGCAAACTCTCAGCAAAGCTCGGGAGCGCACCACTCATCGTCGCTTCGGTTAAGTCGACTACCTCTTTCTTCTTGCCAGCGAAGTCCGCTAGTTCATCAATGCATTCTATGGTGATTAAAGTCGAGTCCATATCGATAGCTAACAAGCCAAAATTAGATAAGCGTAGAGACTTGTTCACATAAGAGTGATCGACGCGTTTCGCCTTACACAACAACGAGACAACTGCGGTGCTACGAGGCGAATAGTCGGCATCTTCAAAGCGAATAGCGCGAGCATGGATCGTAACGACACTACTTGGCCTTACAACCGCGAAAACCTCGTTCCTCAGCGACTCGTCGATCGGGCCGGAAAGAACAAGATTCATGCTGCGAGCGCCGCCAGAGTCGAGCGGATGGCCGCGATGCGGGCCGGCAGTTCCGCCTTGTTGAGGCTCTGCTTCAGCTTGTCCTGCCCGGAAAGCTTGATGGTCCGGTTCTTCTGCACGAGAGCGATGATCGTCGCGGCATCGACCGCCGGGTTCGGGCGGAACTGGAACGTGATCGACTCGGCATGGGCGTCGATCTTCATGACGCCGAGCGGCTCGGCGACGATGCGCAGGCGGTGGGTCTCGATCAGCGCCTGGGCGGGCGGCGGGAGCTTGCCGAAACGGTCGATCAGCTCTTCCTGTATCTCGATCAGTTCGTCGAGCGAACGGCAGGTCGCGAGGCGCTTGTAGATCGACAGGCGCTCGTGGACGTCGCCGCAGAAGCTGTCCGGTAGCAACGCCGGCGAGTGCAGGTTGATCTCGGTCACCGCAGCCATCGGTTGCGACAGGTCCGGCTCGCGCCCTTGCTTCAACGCGCGTACCGCCTCGTTGAGCATCTCGGTGTAGAGCTGGAAGCCGATCTCGTGCATATTTCCCGACTGGTCTTCGCCGAGAACCTGACCCGCCCCGCGAATCTCGAGATCGTGCATCGCTAAGTAGAAGCCGCTGCCGAGTTCTTCCATCTGCTGGATCGCGTCTAGCCTCAGTTGGGCCTGCTTCGAAAGTGCGGCGGGGTCGGGTACCAGAAGGTAAGCATAGGCCTGATGATGCGACCGACCGACCCGGCCCCGCAACTGATGGAGCTGTGCGAGACCAAACTTGTCGGCGCGGTGGATCACGATCGTGTTGGCCGTCGGGATGTCGATTCCGGTCTCGATGATCGTCGTGCACAGAAGGACGTTGAAGCGCTGCTGCGTGAAGTCACGCATCACGCGCTCAAGGTCGCGCTCTCCCATCTGGCCGTGCGCGATCGCGATTCGGGCTTCGGGCAGGAGCGCTTCGAGCGCCGCCTTCCGGTTCTGGATCGTCTCGACCTCGTTGTGCAGGTAGTAGATCTGGCCGCCGCGTTTCAGCTCCCGCAACACCGCCTCGCGGATCGTGCCGTCCGCCTCCCGCCGTACGAACGTCTTGATCGCGAGGCGCTTCTGCGGCGCCGTCGCGATGACCGAGAACTCGCGTAGTCCCTCCAGGCTCATCCCCAGCGTGCGCGGAATCGGCGTCGCGGTCAGCGTCAGCACGTCGACCTCGGCGCGCAACTCCTTCATGCGCTCCTTGTGGCGCACGCCGAAGCGGTGCTCTTCGTCGATGATCACGAGGCCGAGTCGCGCGAAGCGGACGTCCTGCGACAGCAGCTTGTGCGTGCCGAT
>CAXTDA010000110.1:0-10226 GCA_964242935.1 uncultured Burkholderiaceae bacterium
GGTTGAAGCCGCGCAGGTAGTACTGGTTCGCCTTCCCGTCGCCGCTGTGCTGCGAGACGATCAGGCCCGGCACGAACTCGAGAATCTCGCCGGGCCGGAGCGTCGGGCGGTTCTCGATCAGCTTCGCGTTGACCGATCCCTGGCTCGCGGCGTCCGAGGTGGCGACGCCGTTGTCGTAGTTGCCGGTCACTTCGACGGCCGGCAGCGCCTGTGCATCGTCGGCCCGCACGGTCGACGTCATGAGCAGGGCGGCGACGCAGGCGCCCAGGGCCCGGATCAGGGGAACGACGGCCGTCGAGCGCTGCGCGGTCGATGTCGAGGTCCGGCTCATTTCGCGTCGGGCAGCACTTCGAACACCAGCGTGGCGAAGTGGCTTGCCCAGTCGCCGGCGGCGACGTCGGTCGCGCGCAACGCGGTCGCCCGCAGCTGCCATCGCCCCGGCCCGGGCGCCGCGAAGTCGACCCGCCCCTCGGCGTCGGTGGTCCGCCAGGTTCCGCGCGACTGGCGGCCGTCGACCAGTTCGACGGCCTGACCCGCCAGCGCCGCGCCATTCAGCAGCAGCCTTGCGCGCAACGCGTCCTTCAGGGGGCGACCGGTCGAGAGGTCGGTCTCCGGCACGAACTCGAGGATCGCTCCCATCGGCGTCGTGACCACCGCCTCGCTGGCGGCACCGGGAACGATGACCTTCGCGTGCTTCGAGTAGACCTCGTGCCAGCGGCGCGGCGCCGGCGAAGCGGCCCACGCCTCCCGCACCTGCTCCGGTGCGGCGATCTCGGCGAGATAGCGCTCGACCGTCGCTTCCTGCAAATCGGTGTCCTTCGGCGCAAGGTCGAGGCGGCAGACGAGCGCCCCGGCGCCGGTCGGCCGGACACTCAGTCGCAGCGTCTTCGCCCCGCGCACGCCCGGAACGAGCGCGAACTCGGCCCCCTGTTGGCGGCACGACGCGTGGTCGATCCGCGCGGCCGCGGGGGCGGACTCGGCGATCGGGAAACGATGGGCCGACGTGGCGTCGAGGTCGATCCGCTCGCCGGCCTGCACCGTGCGCTCGCGGCTCGACAGCCACGTGTCGTGCGCCATCGCGGCGGACGCGACCGACAGCGCGACGACGACCGCTGCGAGGCGAGCGGTACTCAAAATCTCACGCGCACGGTGAGGTCCGCGGCCCGCGGTTCGCCGAGATGGACGAGCGGCGTGGCGCTGATGTAGGCGACGTACCGGCGGTCGGTCGCGTTGCGGACGCGGGCGGTCACGTCGACGTGGCGGTCGAAGCGGTAGCCGAGGCCCAGGTCGAGCAGCGTGTAGCCGGGCGTGTTCTGCGTGTTCGCGACGTCGCCCTGGATGCCGGAGACGCGACGGGCACCGATGCGTCCCTGCCATCCGGGCGCGAACGCGGAGCTCATGCCGACGTTCGCGACGCGACGCGGCGTGTTCGGCGGCGTATTGCCGGCGCGCGACACCACCGTGGTTCCGACCGCCTGGCCGAAGTTGTCGTACTGCGCGTCGACGAACGCGAAGTTGCCGTAGGCCGTCAGTTCCGGCGTCAGTCGAACGGTCCCGGCGACTTCGATGCCGCGCGACGATTGCTCCCCGACCAGCAGCGTGACGAGGCGATTCGTCGGGTCGATCGTCGCGAGGTTCTTCCGGTCGATGTGATACGCGGCGATCGTGGCCGTCGCCCGCCGGTCGAACAGGTCGGCCTTCGCGCCGACTTCGTATTGCCGGCCGGTGGTCAGTTCGCTGTTGGTGCGCGCCTGCGCGAAGCTCGCGGTCGTCAGGATCCCGGCCGGCGGGTCGGCGGCGGTCGCGTACTGCGCATACACGTTGGCCCCGGGCGCGACGTCCCAGACCAGGCCGACGCGGCCGGTGGTGGCGTTGTAGCGCCGCGTGAACGTCGCCGGGTTGGCCGCGGTGATCGCGCCGCGGTTCACGAGATCGAGGTCGACGCGGTCGCGGCGCACGCCGGTCACGAGCGACACCGCGGGCAGCAGCCGCGTCCGGTTCTCGGCGAACAACGCGATCGTCTTCACCTGCACGTCGCGATCCGGCACGAAGCCCGGCGCGATGCCGGTCTCGTCGAAGAAGTTGCCGACGGTGAAGCTCGCCGGATCGACCGTGCTGACATCGCGCACCGGACCGTTCGGGAACCGCGTCTGGCGATTGACGCTGTAGTCGGCGCCGAAGGCCCAGTCGCTCGCCAATCCGCCCAGCGTGGTCGCGAACGTCGCTTCGACGCGTTCGCCGTAGAGCTGCTGCTTGTGTCGCTGCAGCAGCGGCGAGAAGCGCGTGACCAACGTGTTCGCGGCGTTGTACGCGTACTCCTCGACGTTCCGGTAGTCGCGGAGTGCGTCGTGGAAGTACACCGTGTTCCTGATCGATGCGCTTTCCGCGAGTCGATAGTCGACGATGGAGCGCGCCCACTGGATGGTCTGCTCGTACTGGCCGTCGGCGCTGTCGAAGTTCCTGAAGCGCGTGTCCTCCCGATAGCGCAACGTGCCGACGGTCGGATTGAGGACCGGGCTTCCGTAGTACGGCCGAACCTCGTCCTCGTGCTGCCACTCGACCGCGAGCGTGTGGGTGAGGCGCTCGCCGAGGTCTGACACCAGCGAGGCGGCGGCCTGCTGCGAGCGCGACGCGTTGCCGTCCACGTAGCCGTCCTTCTTCAGCGCGTTCACGTCGAGTCGGAGGAAGTTGCCGCGCGGTCCCTCACCGGTCAGTTGGCGATTGAAGCCGACCGCCGTTTGCAAGGTGTCGAACGAGCCGACGCGGACCTGGCCCTGCGAGAAGTCCCGGCGTTCGGCGAGCTTCGTCACGTAGTTGATCGACCCGCCGACGGCACCGGCACCGAACAGGAAACTTGACGGCCCGCCGATCACTTCCACGCGGTCGACGATCCAGCTGTCGATCGGCCGTGCCGAGACCACGTCGTACTGGATGGCGATTCCGTTGAAGAGCTGGGACAGCTGCGACCCGCTGAAGCCACGGTAGGACACGAAGCCGGCCGCGCCGCCTTCGGCCTGCACCGCCGTCATTCCCGGAATGCCGCGCAGGATTTCCTGGGTGTCGCGCGCGCCGGCGGCTTCGATCGCGGCCCGGTCGATCTGATAGGCGGCCCCGGGCAGCTCGCGGATCTTGAGCCCGAGACGGCTCGCCGTCGTCGACTGCGTATCGAGGTCGATGTCGCCGACCTCGCCGTCCCGCTTGCCGACCACGCTGATGCCCGGCAGCGACGACGGGTCCTCGGCGGATGCCGGTCCCGCGAGCAGCATCATCGACGTCGTGGCCGACATCGCGCGCGCGACGCGACCGGATCGCAGGTGGCCGTTTCGTTCGCGCAACGCGTTTTCCTTCGAAGGAGGTCGGGATCGCCTGAGCTGTGTACGGGGGCTAGTGGCCACCCGGATTCGCATTTCGCGGAGGATTGAGAGAATCGGCGAATTCTTCATACGTCGGGTCGTGATGGGCGATCCGTCCGTACCCTGCGAGGCGCGATCGGCGAAAGAGCGTTTTAGCAGGAAATTATGATGTTTCGCGATTACTTCTTAACAATTCCTGCACCGGCGCGACGCTTCATCCACGGACGGCAGGCGTCGATCCGCCGTCGTCGCTGCTACGGCCCGACGCTGACCGTGTACCCCCACGACTCGAGCCGCGACGGGATCGCATTGAACGACAGCGTGATGCGCCGCGCGCCCGCGTTCGGCGGCACCGCATGCATCAGGTAGCTCGGGAACAGCACCAGGTCGCCCGGTTGCGGCAGCGGGCTGATCCAGCGGTCGGAGTTGAACTCGCCGCCGGTCACGCCGGCATGATCGTTGCGGAAGATGAAGTCGGTGCCGCCGGGCGACTTCATGAACACCGTGCACGACGCGGGATGGGTCGGTGTCAGGTAGACAACGCCCGAGACGAAGCTGTTCGCATGGTTGTGCATCGCCTGACGCCCGCCGGGGTCGAGCACGTTGACCCAGATCTCCTTGATCGACCACTCGAGCCGCTGGCCGAACAGCAGCGCGCCGAAGTCGACGAGCTTCGGCGCGATCACCGCGGCCGCCTCGACCAGCAGCGGATGTTCGTGCGGCCGCAGCGTGCGGGTGTGCGCGAGATGCGGCGACGCGTTGTTGCCGGTCGAGACCTGGGTCGCGAGCCCGTCGATCAGGCGGCGCGTCAAACCCGCCGACAACAGCGCCGGCGCGCGCAGGAACGGCACGGGGAACAGGCCGATGACTTCGTCCATCACTTCAGAAACGGAAAGGTCAGCCGGCGATCGCGACGATGCGCATCAACGACCACGACGCGGCGATCGAGCCGATCGTGTACAGCAGCGCCGCCCGCGTGCGGAGCAGCACGGGCCAACGCGACGCCCCGCGCCACACGAGCCACGCGAGCGCCACGGTGCCGAGTTGCCCGATCTCGACGCCGACGTTGAACGTCAGCAACGCGACCGGCAGATGGTTCTCGGGCAACCCGATGTCCTTCAGCGCGCCGGCGAAGCCGAGCCCATGGACGAGGCCGAACAGGAACGCGACGAGGGCGGGCCAGCGACGCGCGAGCGTCTGCCGCCGGTGCAACGCCTCGGCCGCGACCAGCACGATCGACAGCGCGATGCACGCCTCGACCGGCGGCGATCGCAGCGTCAGCCAGCCGAGTGCCGCGCTGGCCAGCGTCAGGCTGTGCGCGGCGGTGAACGCGGTGATGGTCCAGAACAGGCGGCGCTCGAAGCCGACCAGGAACAGCAATGCGATCACGAACATCAGGTGATCGACGCCGGTCAGGATGTGTTCGACGCCGAGCACGACATAGGCCGACGCGATCTCGCCGACGCCGCGCTGGTCGTCGGCGGACCCGTAGAGCCGGACCGCCGGCTGGGCGGCGGTGATCGTGTAGACCCGCGACTGGCCGTCGAGCCAGTGCACCTTGACGATCGCCGCCGAATAGCGACGTCCGATGCCGTCGATCGCGAGGACGCCGCGCAGGCCGTCGGCGCCGCAGCGCACCGTGCTCTCGCGCGCGACGCAGCCGTCGGGCCAGGTCGGCACCAGGTCCTCGTTGCCGGCCCGCCGCTCGTTCGCGGTCCAGAGCCAGAAGAACTCGCCCTTGGCCGTCTCGCGGACGTCCATCTCTGCCATCGTCATCTCGTGCGCGGCGACCGGCGCGATGGAGAGCATTGACGCGACCATCAAGGCGGTGAACAGAGCGGCCCGCAGACGACGCGTCATCGCCGGTTCGCCTCGATGCGGACCGTGTACTTCTTCGTCAGCGCGCGGACCGCGGCGCTGCGTTGCTCCGCCGCGGTCGCGTCGGCCCAGTCGAGCTGCACGACGTTGCGGACGACCGCGAAGTCGGCGGCCCGCAGCGACGCGACGGCGTCGAGCCGCACCGCGCGCCAGCCGTCGCGCGTCCGCATCGGCGTCCACTCGCCGATCGGGTTCACGGCCAGCGCCTTCGCGAAACCGGCGCCGAAGCTGTCGTCGAGGTTCGCGTCCGGTCGGGACTTGTAGACCCGCAGACCGGCCTTCGCGTCGCCGGGCATCCCGGCGTTCAACGCGCCGACGAACGCGCGGACGGCCGACTCGGTGGCGTCGCCGGCGAGGACCGCTTCCTGGAAGTCGTAGCGCGCGGGCTCGTCGTAGCGATCGCGATGGCTGTCGAAGTACTTCCGGAGCGTCGCGTCGTCGGCCGGCGGCAGCGTCACGTCGGCGTCGATCACGCTGAGCGCCTTGAAGACGATCCGGTCGCGGATCGCCTTGTCGCCGCGATCGACCTGCATCGCCAGTCCCTCGCGATACAGCACTTCGTTGTTCAGCCACACGCCGCGCAACGCGGTCATCTCGTCGGCGTTCGGCGCGCGCCCGCGGGCCGCGACGAACACCTGGCGCGCCTCGTCGTCGGCCTCGGCACCGATCACGATCGTGTGCGGATCGTCGGCGCGCGAGAAGACGGCGTGGTCGATGCCGAACAGCAGCGCGCCGAGCACGACGAAGTGCAGCAACGGCTCGCGGGTCCATGCGGGGAAGCGACGGACGCGACGATCGACGAAGGACGCGGCGCGCGGGACGGCGCTCGACAGGCTGTACATGGGTTACTGGACGCGGGTTACTGGACGCCGGCCACCGCCGTCGCGCCCGACACCTCGATGTAGATCGGGTTGGCATAGAACCACAGGTCCGACCAGGCCGCGACATCGTACGCGACGTACTTGACGCCGTTGACGGTCGGCAGGTGGTTCGGGCAGCCGTCGATCA
The DNA here is from genome assembly GCA_964242935.1 of uncultured Burkholderiaceae bacterium. Taxonomy (GTDB): domain Bacteria; phylum Pseudomonadota; class Gammaproteobacteria; order Burkholderiales; family Burkholderiaceae_D; genus CAHJXF01. The sequence continues at coordinate 6,240 of CAXTDA010000110.1, forward strand.
CCGGCGACGTGATCGGATACGCGACGCCGTTGCCGGGAACGTTGCTTCCGGGCACCGTGCAGGCGATCCTCAGCGTCCCCCGGGTCGCCGGGCGCGCGGCGGTCGCCGTCGCGTCGGTGACCGTCGTCGTCGCGTTCGTGTAGACGTCGGGCAGCGGGTTGCCGTTCGAGTCCGTCTCGAACGGCACGGCCGGTGGGAGGTTCGTGCCGCGCAGACGCACGTACTGCGACGCCGAGACCGCCGGGATGCGATAAGTCATCGCGAGGAAACGCGTCCCGTCGACGTTCGACGTGACCGGCGTCCATGGCGTGCCGCCGCTGCCGTTGAAGGTCCGGATCACCGCGGTCGACGGGTTCTTCGCCGCGACGGGAATCGTCGCGTCGAGTTCCGACTTCGACTTGTTCGTGACGACGTCCGCGAGCCAGGTGTTCGGCCACTGGCCCGCGTAGTCGCCGTTGACGTTGCCCGGCACCTTGAAGCCCGTCACCAGGCCCTGGATCAGGTCGATGTGATGCAGTTCGGGCGCGTTGATCGGCTGCTGGATCGCGACCTGCGCGAGCGACGGGTTCGCGAACGAATACGGCGCGTAGTTGATGCCGGCCGGGTCGCGCACGACGATCGCGACGACGACCTCGGCGCCCGGGCGCACGACCAGCTTCTCGCCCATCGTGGCGCAACCCGACACGTCGATGTCCGTGTTGGCGGTGGCCGCCGTCACGGCCAGCGCCTGGACGGCGGCGTCGCTCCGACGCGCCGGACCGGCGTACGACGCGCAGGCGATGAACGCGAGCCGATCGATCAGCTGCCCGCTCGCGACCCAGTTGTTGCCGGTCCGGAGGCCGTCGACGATCGATTGCGGGCGGAGCTTGTCGGCGCCGTTTCGCACCATCGTGTAGTTGCGCTGGTATTCGCCCGGCTGGTAGTCCTGCGTCGAACGGCGATCGTCGCTGCCGAAGATGCCGCGGTTGTGCGAATCGGAGCTCGCGAAGAACCACCAGTTGCGGCCTTCGCCGAGCAGCGCGTCCCACAAGCCGCCGACGTAAGCGCCGTAGATGCCGGTGCCGCCGTAGGTCGTGCCGCCGACCGAGTCGACCAGCACGCCGCCGATGTTGTTGCGGCCCGGGAAGTATTCGCCGCGCTCGCTCGACGCGCCGTGGCCCGGCTGGGTCTCGAATCCGAACGCGATGCGCGGCGCCGCGTTGTTGAAGTCGCGCAGGTGCTCGATGTTGTAGCCGTTGCTGCCGTTCGGGTTGAAGGGTCCGGCGCGCTCGAGGTGGGCCGGCACCCAGTAGCTCGCGTTCGGGTGATAGGTCTGCATCCACTTGACCGCCTCGATCGAGATCAGGTGGCCGACGTTGCCCGATCCCGTGCCGCTCGGCTGGATCAGCTTCTTCGCGGCGTCGTTGAAGCCGAGCGCCGTGCTGAACGACGCCGGGCTCGACGGATTCGAGCAGTCCCAGTTGTTGCCGACCGCCGATCCCGTGGCGTTGCCGCGGCTACGGTCGGTCAGCGTCCGGTCGAAGCAATAGGTGTGCTGCGCGAGCGCGTTCGCGTTGCCGACCGGCAGGTAGCGCTGGCCGGTGATCGGCTTCGCCGTCGTCGGCAGCACCGCGGTGTCGAGCGACGCCGGCATCTGCCCGGTGATGATCGACATCGACAGGTGTTCGTGTCCCGGCGGGTTCTGCTCGATGCCCTGGAACAGCGGCAGTCCCTTCAGCGTCGACAGGTATTCGAGCGCCGGGTATTCGTACTCCTGGATCGACTGCCAGCGCCACATGTAGCCGAGGCCGGACGACGTGTCGCCCTTGACGTTCGCGACGCCGATGCTCTGCGCCCAGGTCGTGTCCGGACCGGTCCCGGCCACGTACGGATAGAGCGGCGTGTCGAGCGACGAGTCCTCGGTCAACGTGCAGTTGCGCGTCCCGCCGCTGTTGCCGTGGCCGGCCTGCACGAACCAGTCGAGGCCCCACGGCGTCTCGACCCGGTCGGTCGCCTTCTTGACCAGCTTCTGCAGCGACAGCGAGCCGTCCGAACAGGTCGTGTGGTTGTGGAAGTCACCCGCGACGTACTTCCCCGCCACCTTCGCCGCCTTCGCGACCGGCGGCGCGCCGGCCAGGGCGAGCGAACCGAGCGCTGCGATCGTCGCGAGCGCGACCTGATTCTTGCTGAAGCCTGTTTCCATCGGGGTTGCTCCTCGTGCGTGCGTTGGGGCCGACGGGCGATCGGCGACGGCGAATGCTACGAACGCCGAATGACCGGACCGTGACGGTTCCGTGACCGGCGACGCGATCGCCCGCCCGATTGCGTCTCGTCACGAACCTGTCGTCAACCGCGACTAGCGTCTCGCCCTTTCGTGCGAGCACTCGTGCGCCCTTCGATCTGGAGAACTTGATGAGACTGTCTTCCGCTGTCGCCCTGGCCGTGATGGCCACCGCCCCCGCAATCGCGTCGGCTTCGGCCTTCTCGATCGATTTCGAGAACGTCTGGAGCTACGGCGTCGACGTGAACGGCTACTACGGCGGTGGCACCGCGTCCGACGGGACCAGCGGCGCGAACCTCGGCGTCACGTTCGTCAACGTGTCCGGCCTGTCGAACGAACCCGGCTTCACGTATTACCAGAACGCCCCGACGCCGCTAGGCACCGGATACGCGCACACGTTCGCGGTCGGCGATGCGGCCTTCATCAACGTCGCCTCGGGCGTCGGCAACGCGCTGACGTTCGCGTATTCCAGCCCGTCGGGCGTGGTCGGCGCGATCAAGGCGTGGTCGGGCGTGAACGGCACCGGCACGCTGCTCGGTACCTTCGATCTGACCGCGAACGTCGCCACCGACTACGACCGCTGGAGCGTCGGCACCCTTTCGTTCGCCGGCGTCGCACGGTCGTTCGACCTGACCGCGAGCGCGAACAGCGTGCTGTTCGACAACATCGCGAGCGTGCCGGAGCCGGGCACGGTGTTGATGCTGCTGGTCGGCGGTACGGCGCTGGTCGCCGCTCGCGGCCGGCGTCGCCGCGCCTGAAAGGCGGTTACGCCGCCCGCTTCCCGCGGTCCGGCAATCAGAACACGTGCAGGAAGGCCCAGAACAGGCCGCCCGACAGGAGGATGGCCGCGGGCAGCGTCAGCACCCAGGCCATCACGAGGTTGCGCACCGTCGCCATCTGCAGCCCCGATCCGTTCGCGGCCATCGTGCCGGCGACTCCCGACGACAGCACGTGCGTGGTCGAGACCGGCAGGCCGTACACGTCGGCCGCCGCGATCGTCGCGGCCGCGACCAGCTCCGCGGACGCGCCCTGGCCATAGGTCAGGTGCGTCTTGCCGATCTTCTCGCCGACGGTGACGACAATGCGCTTCCAGCCGACCATCGTGCCGAGGCCGAGGGCGATCGCGACGACGATCTTGACCCACGTCGGGATGAACTTCGTCGCCTCGTCGAGCTTGGTCCGATAGGTCTTCAGCGACGCCTTCTGACCGCCGTCGACGACGAAGGCCGGTTCCTTGTCGAGCACGCGCAGGCTCTCGGAGATCATGTACATGTCGTTGCGGACGTTCTTCGTCTGCGTCGCGGGCATGCCGCGGATGGTGCCGGCGGCGTCGAGTCGGCCCTCCAGATCGCGCGTCAGCGATGCCAGCGCCGGCGGCAGCGTCGCACCGTAGGCCTTCGTCTCCAGGAATCGGTTGATCGTCGTGCGCGCCTCGGCGGCCGCGGGCGTCGCGCGGTCGCCGACGCGGTCGAGCGCCTGCGCCGCCTGCTCGAAGACCGCCTTGTAGACGCCGACCTCGCTGTCGGGCAACGCACGGTTCAACGCGTAGGCCGTCGGTACGGTGCCGATCAGGATCAGCATGATCAGGCCCATGCCCTTTTGCCCGTCGTTCGAGCCGTGCGCGAAGCTGACCCCGCTGCACGTGAAGATCAGCAGGCCGCGGATCCACCACGGCGGCGGGGCGTCGCCCTTCGGCTCGCTGTAGAGCTCGGGCTTCCGGACCAGCG
>CAXTDA010000111.1:0-4467 GCA_964242935.1 uncultured Burkholderiaceae bacterium
GTGTGATGGTGCAGCAGGTTCTTGACGACATCGAGGTCGCCGCGGTCCTCCTTCGTCGGCAGCGACAACTGGCCGCGCGTGTCGAGGTACTGCGCCAGCGCGAGCAGGCTCGGGCTGCGATGCAGCTCCTGCCGCGCGACCTCGTTGGCCGCCTCGTGGCCCTGCGCCTCGCGGGTCGCCCGGACGACGGTCTCGAGCAGGTCGATCGACGAGTTCGCATCGAGCCAGGAGCGCAGCAGCTTCAGCCCTTCCTCGCCGCGACCGAGGCGCGTGAACGCGTCGATCAGGCGGTCGCCGACCAGCGCGACGAACGGCGCGTTCTGCTGCTCGATGCGCTTCCACGACACGATCGCGTCGTCGTCGCGATGCTCCTGCACCGCGATGTCGCCGAGCTGGATCAGCGCGCGCACGTTCTGTCGGTTCGCGGCCAGCGCGTCGGCCAGCGCGACCTTCGCATCGTCGAGCCGTGATTCATTGAGCGCGATCTGCGCGATCTCGCAGTGGAACTGCGCGATGCGGACCTGGTTCGACCCGGTGCCCGCGTGCTGGAGCGCCTCGGCGATCACGATCGCCTGCTTCCACTCCTTCTCCATCTCGAAGATCTCGAGCAGGTGGCGCTGCGCATCGGTCCCGTATAACGACCCGTCGAGCTGACGGAACGTCTCTTCCGCGCGGTCGAGAAGCCCGGCCTTCAGGTAGTCGGTGCCGAGCTCGAACAGCGCATGCAGCCGCTGGTCGTCCGGCAGGTCCGGCCGGTTCAACAGGTTCTGATGCATGCGGATCGCGCGCTCGGTCTCGCCGCGCCGGCGGAACAGGCTGCCGAGCGCGAAGTGCAGTTCGATCGTCTCGGGGTCGAGCTTGACGACCTCGATGAACGCGTCGATCGCGCGATCGGGCTGTTCCGACAGCAGGAAGTTGAGTCCCTTGAAGTACGACCGCGGCAGGCTTCGCGACTCGGTGAGCAGGGCCCGCAGGTCGACCCGCGCCGCGATCCAGCCCAGCCCGAACGCGCCGGCGATCGCGAGCAGCCACCACTGCTGGAATTCCATTCGACGCAGAGCTCAGGTCGTCGTTCGCGCGCCGCGGGCCACGGTCTGGATCACGTCGGCGCTCGTCGAGTCGAAGGGCGCTGCCGGCACGATACGCGGCGATGCAGACGCTCCGGCGTCGGCCGGCCGCGCGGTGAGCCGGCGCAGGCGCCGCAGCTCGACCCGCTGGCGAACCCAGGCCGGCATCAACGCGACGAGCCCGAACGCGAACCCCGCAATGAAGAACGCGAGCAGCAGCGCGATCAACGGCGCCCGCGTGCCCATCCCGGCGAAGAAGTGCAGGTCCGTCTCCGCGGTGTTGTTGACCGCGAACGCGAAGAGGATCAGGAAGACGACGAGCCAGAGTGCTCCGACGATGATGCGCATGCGTTGCTCCTTGGTCGCGCCGGTGCCGCTGCCTGCTAGGCGTCGTCCGTCGCGTCGTCGACGGCGAGCTTGCTCGCCGCGGCGCCGATGTCGACCCGCTCGCGCAGCTCCTTCCCCGCCTTGAAGTGCGGCACGCGCTTCGCCGGGACGAGCACGCGCTCGCCCGACTTCGGGTTGCGGCCGACGCGCGGCGGTCGGGTGCTGAGCGCGAAGCTGCCGAAGCCGCGGATCTCGATCCGCTGGCCGACCGACAACGAGTCGGCCATCGCTTCGAGGATGGTGTTGACGGCGAAGTCGGCATCCTTCGCGATCAGTTGCGGATAGCGTTCGGCAAGACGGGCGATCAGCTCGGACTTGGTCATGCGGACGTTGATGGAAGCGGGGAACGGCGTGCGGGCGACGAACGGTTCATCGACGACCCACGAAGAAAAGATGCGGACGGGGCATCGATGTCCCGTCCGCATCCGTTACCGCATCGGCGCCACGGCGGGCGGCCCGATCAGTTCTGCTGGTGCCCGGTGTCCATCTTGGCCTTCAGCAGCGCGCCGAGGTTCGTGGTGCCTGTAGCTGCTCCACTTTCGGCGGCCATCCGCGCCATCTGCTCCTGCGTGTCGGCGCTGTCCTTCGCCTTGATCGACAGGTTGATGCTGCGGTTCTTGCGATCGACGTTGATGACCATCGCGTTGACCGCGTCGCCTTCCTTCAGCACGTTGCGCGCGTCTTCCACGCGGTCGCGCGAGATCTCCGATGCCCGCAGGTAGCCCTCGATGTCGCCCGCGATCGTGACGACCGCGCCCTTGGCGTCGACCGACTTGATCGTGCCGTCGACGATCGCGCCCTTCTCGTAGGTCGACGCGAAGTTCGAGAACGGGTCGCCTTCCATCTGCTTGACGCCGAGCGAGATGCGCTCGCGCTCGAGGTCGATGGCCAGCACGACGGCCTCGAGGTCGTCGCCCTTCTTGAACTTCCGCACGGCCTCTTCGCCCGGCTCGTTCCACGACAGGTCCGACAGGTGGACCAGGCCGTCGATGCCGCCCGGCAGGCCGATGAACACGCCGAAGTCGGTGATCGACTTGATGGCGCCCGAGACCTTGTCGCCCTTCTTGTGGTTGAGCGAGAACTCTTCCCACGGGTTCGGCCGGCACTGCTTCATGCCGAGGCTGATGCGCCGACGGTCCTCGTCGATCTCGAGCACCATGACTTCGACTTCGTCGCCGAGCGTGACGACCTTGGCCGGCGAGATGTTGCGATTGGTCCAGTCCATCTCGGACACGTGGACCAGGCCCTCGATGCCCTGCTCGACTTCGACGAACGCGCCGTAGTCGGTGATGTTGGTGACCTTGCCGAACAGGCGCGTGCCCGACGGGTAGCGGCGCGACAGGCCGACCCACGGGTCTTCGCCGAGCTGCTTCACGCCGAGCGAGACGCGGTTCTTCTCCTGGTCGAACTTCAGGACCTTCGCGGTGATCTCCTGGCCGACCGAGATCAGCTCCGACGGGTGACGCACGCGACGCCACGCGAGGTCGGTGATGTGCAGCAGGCCGTCGATGCCGCCGAGATCCACGAACGCGCCGTAGTCGGTGATGTTCTTGACGACGCCGTTGACGATCGTGCCTTCCTTCAGCGTCTCGAGCAATTTGGCGCGCTCTTCGCCCATCGATGCCTCGACCACGGCGCGGCGCGAGACCACGACGTTGTTGCGCTTCCGGTCGAGCTTGATGACCTTGAAGTCGAACGTCTTGCCTTCGAACGGCGTCGTGTCCTTGACCGGCCGCGTGTCGACCAGCGAGCCCGGAAGGAATGCACGGATGCCGTTCGTCATGACGGTCAGGCCGCCCTTGACCTTGCCGGTGATCGTGCCGGTGATCTGTTCGCCGGAGTCGAGCGCCTTCTCGAGCGCCATCCACGACGCGAGGCGCTTCGCCTTGTCGCGACTCAACAGCGTGTCGCCGAAACCGTTCTCGAGCGACTCGATCGCCACCGAGACGAAGTCGCCCGGCTTGGCTTCGATCTCGCCCTGGTCGTTCTTGAATTCCTCGACGGGGATGAAGGACTCCGACTTCAGGCCCGCGTTGACGACCACGAAGTTGTAGTCGACGCGGACCACCTCGGCGGTGATCACTTCGCCTGCGCGCATGTCCTGATGCGTCAGGCTGTCTTCGAACATCGCTGCAAACGAATCCGGATTCGCTCCGGCGAACTGCTTTGCCTCGGGGGAGGCGAGATTGGTGACAGAAGCCATGTCAGTTTGAAAACCGCGGAACACGCGGACCTTGTGAGGGGTTGATGGACGGTCGAACGACCGGTACGACGGATGACCGGCCCGAACGTTCGGGCCGTTGCTGCTTTTCGAATCGAAAAGAACCGATCGGCCGGCGGTTCTTACGGCGCCGCCGCGGCGATTCCCTTCTGTCGGCCCAGGACCAGCACCCGCGCGATCACCTCGTCGAGCGCAAGGTTGGAACTGTCGATCGTGTAGGCGTCCGCGGCGGCGACCAGCGGCGCCGTCTTGCGGGTCGCATCGCGCGCGTCGCGCTCCTGGAGCTCTTTCAGAAGGACGGCGAGGTTAGCAGGAAAGCCGTTCTCGATCAACTGTTTATAGCGGCGATCGGCGCGTGCCGCCGCATCGGCCACGAGAAAGATCTTGAGCGTGGCCTCGGGGAACACGACGGTGCCCATGTCGCGACCGTCGGCGACGAGGCCGGGCGCCTTCCGGAACGCGCGTTGACGGTCGAGCAGCGCCGCGCGGAGCGCCGGATACGGCGCGATCGTCGAGGCCAGGTTGCCGATGCGCTCGGCGCGGATCTCGTCGGTGACGTCGCGGTCGTCCATGAAAATGCGGCTCGACACGAAGCTCGGCTCGAGCGCCGCGGCGCACGCGGCGAGCTCGGACTCGTCGTCGAGGTCGATGCCCAGGCGCTCGGCATCGAGCGCGGTCAAGCGGTACAGCGCGCCGCTGTCGAGCACGTGGAAGCCGATCGCCTCGGCCACGCCGTGCGCGACGCTGCCCTTGCCGGACGCGGTCGGACCGTCGATCGTGATGACGGGGACG
>CAXTDA010000111.1:4567-10203 GCA_964242935.1 uncultured Burkholderiaceae bacterium
CTTCGCGAGCTCGGTCGCGATCGCGGCGAGGCGGTCGGTCTCCTTGACGCGCCAGCTGCCGACGTTTCGGAGCGTGCACGGCGCGGCGGCGAACAGCGCGAGCACCGCGACCGTCATCGCGGCATCGGGGATGTCGTTGAAGTCCGCGTCGATCGCGCGCGGGCGGAAGCCCGTGCCGACGCCCGGCGACCGGACCTCGGTCGCGTCCGCGGTCTGCACGACCTCCGCGCCCATCGCGACCAGCACGTCGACGAAGCGGGCGTCGCCCTGCAGGCTGTCCCGGCCGACGCCGTCCACACGGACCGGGCCGCCACCGAGCAGGCCGGCCGCGAGCAGGCAAGCGGCCGACGACGCGTCGCCCTCGACAGGATAGGTGCCCGGGCTGCGATAACGCGCACCCTCCGCAATGCGGAAGACGCCGTCGGGCCGCTCCGCGACGTCGACGCCGAAGCGGCGCATCAGCGCGATCGTGAGGTCGACATAGGGCCGCGAGATCAGCGTGCCCGCCACGTCGATCCGCACGTCCGCATCGCGGGCGAGCATCGGCGCGGCCTGCAGCAGCCCGGTCAGGAACTGGCTCGACGCGCTCGCGTCGACGGTGAGCACGCGCGTCCCGTCGATCGCGGCCTGCAACGAAGCCGGCTCGATCGAGAGCGGCGGATAGCCCGGCGTCGCTTCGTAGCCGATGCGCGCGCCGACCGCGGTCAGCGCGTCGACGAGGTCGCCGATCGGTCGCGCGTGCATCCGCGCGACGCCCGACAGCCGATGGTGGCCGCCGGCGAATGCGAGTGCGGCTGTCAGCGTCCGCACCGACAGCCCGGAGTTGCCGACGAAGAGGTCGGACGCGCGGTTCGGGAACGTCGTCGCGCCCGCGACGACCAGCGTGTCGCCGGTCTCGCGGACCGGCACGCCGAGGCTGCGGAGCGCCTCGATCATCACGCGCGTGTCGTCCGATCGCAGCAGACCGTCGATCACGGTCTCGCCGTCGGACAGCGCGGCCAGCAGCAGCGCGCGGATCGAGATGCTCTTCGACCCCGGCACGCGGGTCGTGCCGCGCGCAGCCCGGCTCGGCATCAGGTCGACGAACGCATGCGCGGCCGGCGTCATGCGTTGCGTTCGACGCCGGCCGTCGCACCGATCGCCACCGACGGAGGCAATCGAACGTCGTCGGGCAGGGAATCGGTCGGAAGCATGGAGGTCGATGAGCGTCAACGGCCGCACGATCGGTGCGACCGACGTGGGACGCGGCATCTTACCGGAGGCATAATCGCCGGCCCGCCCGACTCGCTACGCCGGCCCCCAGGCCATCGTCATGACCTCGCCCCTCTCGCGCAAGCTCGCCCTCGGCCACGAACGGGTCGCGCTCGTCCTGCAGGGCGGGGGCGCCCTCGGCGCGTACCAGGGCGGCGTGTTCGAGGAGCTGCGGTCGATCGACATCGCCCCGACCTGGGTCGCCGGCGTGTCGATCGGTGCGATCAACGCGGCGCTGATCGCCGGCAACGCGCCGGAGCACCGCATCGATCGCCTGCACGAATTCTGGGACCTCGTGACTTCCGGACCGGCGCGCAACGCGCCGTTGATCGAGGGTCAGCGCGGCCTCTTCAACCAGTGGAGCGCGGCGTGGGCCGCGACGTTCGGGGTACCGGGCTTCTACGCGCCGCGCGTCCCGCCGCCGCTGCTGCAGCCCGAAGGGACGCCGGCGGCGTTGAGCGTCTACGACAACGCGGCGCTGCGCTCGACGCTCGAACGCCTCGTCGACTTCGATCGCATCAACGCCGGGACCATCCGCCTGTCGGTCGAGGCGGTGAACGTCGCGACCGGCAACTCGAAGTGGTTCGACACCGTCGCCACCGCGAACGACCCGGCGACCGTGATCGGACCCGAGCACATCATGGCGTCCGGCGCACTGCCGCCGGCGTTCGCTCCGGTGGTCATCGACGGCGACTCGTACTGGGACGGCGGCATCCTGTCGAACACGCCGCTGCAATACGTGCTCGACAACCGCCACGACGAGGGCCTGCTGATCGTGCAGGTCGACCTTTTCCCGGCGAAGGGACCGCTGCCGGTCGATCTCGGCGGCGTCCTGCAGCGGCACAAGGACATCATGTATTCGAGCCGGTCGCGCTTCACGACCGAGAAGATCGCCGAGATGCAGCGCCTGCGTGGCGCGATGCGGCGGCTGATCGGCCGACTGCCGGCCGGCCTGCGCGACGACCCGGACCTGAAGGCGCTCGCGACGACGCTGCAAACGGCGCGCGTCGACATCGTTCATCTGATCTATCGCCAGAACGTGTTCGAGCACGAGTCGAAGGACTACGAGTTCTCGCGCCCGTCGATGCGCGAGCACTGGGAACGCGGGCGCGCCGACATGCGGCGGACCCGCGAGCACCCCGAGTGGCTCGAGGCATCGACGCTCGACAGCGACGTGACCGTGTACGACCTCGCGCAAGGCTACGAGGCGGCTCCTTCGTCGACCGCCGAGCCCGATCACGCGGAGAAGGTCGCGCTGGTCCGGGTTGCGAAGACGCTGGCGAAGCGCCCCAGAGATTCCATCCGAAGAAAGGGTTGACCATGCGTTTGAAGGACAAGGTCGCGTTCGTCACCGGCGCCGCGAGCGGCATCGGCAAGGCGATCGCCGAGCTGTACGCCCGCGAAGGCGCCGCGGTGGCGATCGCCGACATGAATCGCGACGCCGCGATGGCCGCGGCACAGGAGATCGAGGGCCGCGGCGGCAAGGCGATCGGCGTCGCGTGCGACGTCACCGACGAGTCGCAGGTCGACGCCGCGGTCGACGACGCCGTGCGGCAGCTCGGTGGCGTCGACATCCTGGTGTCGAACGCCGGCATCCAGATCGTCCATCCGCTCGAGGACTTCAGCTACGCGGACTGGAAGAAGATGCTCGCGATCCACCTCGACGGCGCCTTCCTGACGACGCGCGCCTGCTACAAGCACATGATCGCGTCGGGCAACGGCGGCAGCCTGATCTACATGGGCTCGGTGCATTCGAAGGAAGCTTCGTTGCTGAAGGCGCCGTACGTGACGGCCAAGCACGGCCTCCTCGGCCTCGCGAAGACGATGGCGAAGGAAGGCGCGAAGCACAACGTGCGGGCCAACGTCATCTGTCCGGGCTTCGTGCTGACGCCGCTGGTCCAGAAGCAGATTCCCGAACAGGCCGCGACGCTCGGCATCAGCGAGGACGACGTCGTCAGGAAGGTGATGCTGAAGGACACCGTCGACGGGCAGTTCACGACGGTCGACGACGTCGCCGAGGTCGCGCTGCTGTTCGCGTCGTTCCCGACCAACGCGCTGACCGGGCAGTCGCTGATCGTGAGCCACGGCTGGTCGATGGAATGACCGACGAGGCCTGCGGGGCGTCCCCTCTGGGTCCGTGACGAAGACCGTCGAGACGGATCGGCACGACGACCAGACCCATCACGGTGCGCATGCGCCGGTACGATGACCGACCTGTGCGATCAAGGAGGCGACCGATGCAACGCCCGTTCCCGTCGTTGGCCCTCGTCCTCGCGCTCGCCTCGTCGTTACCCGCGCAGGCCGCGGAGCCCTTGCTGATCAGGCCGCTCGCCGAACGGCGGGTCGCCACGCTGCCCGACGGTCCGCTGTCTTGGCGAATCGAGAACGCGCCGTCCGTGGCGGCGGCGAACGCCGTGGCGGGGCCCTGGTCGCTCGTGGTCGAGTCGGCGGGCAAGGTCTGGCTGTTCACGCTCGGCGCGCCGGGCGGCTCGACGCCGAACATGGCCAAGGTGACCGAGGTCGGCCCGATCCCGCGCATCGCCGCGAAGGACTACCTGCTGCGCATCAACGACGCGAGCGGTCCGCCCGGCAGCGTCACGCCGGTCCACAGCCATCCCGGCTCCGAGGCGCTCTACGTGCTCGAGGGTCAGCAGACGATCCGTGGCCTGCACGACGCGTTGCACGTGGACGCCGGTCGCGGGGAGCCCGGCCACGGCGCGGATCAGGCGATGCAGGTGTCGAGTAGCGGGACGGTCGACCTGCATTCGCTCGTGATGTTCGTCGTCGATGCGGAGCGACCGTTCTCGTCGCCGGCGACTTTGCCGGCCAGTCCATAGGCGACCCGGTCCGACGGTCGGACCACATCGATGAGGGGAGAGATCATGAATCCGAACAAGGCGCTCTGGGAGAAAGGCGACTTCACGCAGATCGCCGCGACGATGCGGCAGTCCGGCGAGGCGCTCGTCGCGGCGCTCGGCGTCGCGCCGCCGCTCCGCGCGCTCGACCTCGGCTGCGGCGACGGCACGACCGCCGTACCACTGGCCCGCCTCGGCGCCGACACGACCGGCATCGACATCGCGGAGAACCTCGTTGCCGCGGGCCGGCGTCGCGCGAAGGAACTGGGACTCGACAAACTCACGTTCGAAGAGGGCGACGCCTCGGACCTGCGGGGCGTCGACGACGCGTCGTTCGACCTGACGCTGTCGGTCTTCGGCGCGATGTTCGCGCCGCGGCCCTTCGACGTCGCGAAGGAAATGGTCCGCGTCACGAAGCCCGGCGGCCGCATCGTCATGGGCAACTGGATCCCCAACGACCCAACGTCGTTCGTGTCGCAACTGCTGAAGATCAGTTCCGCGTTCACCCCGCCGCCGCCCGAGGGCTTCGTCAGCCCGATGACCTGGGGCGTCGAGTCGCACATCGTCGAACGCTTCGGGCAGGCGGGCGTGCCGGCCGACCGGATCACGATGGTGAAGGACACGTTCCGCTTCGTCTCGACCGGGCACGGGCCCGCGGAGCTGATCGACGCCTTCCGGCGCTTCTACGGCCCGACGATGAATGCGTACGAAGCGGCCGGGAAGGACGGCAAGGTCGACGCGTTGAACGAGCAGCTCGTGGCCCTGGCGCGCGAACAGAACGACGCCACCGACAGCAGCATCTCGATCTCCGCGACCTTCATGCGGGTGACGGTCGATCGGTGAAATGAGGGCAACGATATGAAGCACGAACTTGGTCCCCGGCCTCCGCCGGGGCGACGAAGCGGTTTCCCGGGCCGTCGAGCTTTCGCGTTCGTCCCCTCGAGATCGCGCATCAGCGTCCCGGCCGCCAAAGCGCCCTGACCCCGCTCGCCCGCGTGAACATCGTCTCGAGCGCATCGCCGTCGCCGTCGGCGAGCCAGCCGCGCAGCGTCGTCAGCCGCGCGCGGTAGTCGTCGAGGTCACGGACGAGCGCGTCGCGATTGGCGAGCGCCACGTCGCGCCACATCGCGGGGCTGCTGGCCGCGATGCGCGTGAAGTCGCGAAAGCCGCCGCCGGCGAGCGACAGCTTCAGGTCCGCGTCGGCGGAGTCGGCGATCTGGTCGACGAGCGCGTAGGCGAGCAGGTGCGGCAGGTGGCTCACCGACGACAGCACCGCGTCGTGCGCGGCGGCGTCGAGCCGGTCGACCGGCGCACCGCATGCGGCCCACGCCGCCGCGACCCGCGCGACGACGGTCTCGTCGTTCTCCGCCATCGGTGTCAGCAGCACGCGCCGGCCGCGGAACAGGTCGACCTGCGCCGCGTCCGGTCCGTGGACCTCGCGGCCGGCGATCGGATGACCCGGAACGAAGCGGCCGACCTCGCCGCCGAGCGCGGCGCGCGCCGCGACGACGACGTCGCGCTTGGTGCTGC